>JAGSPS010000171.1 GCA_018262315.1 Deltaproteobacteria bacterium
CGCTACGACTTCGTGTTGGTCGACTCGCCGCCGTCCTTCGGGGTGCTGACGCTCAACGTGCTGCGCGCCGTGGACGAGGTCGTGGTTCCCGTACCCCTCACCTTCCTCGCGCTCGACGGCTGCGCCGAACTGGAGCGGACGATCGCAACGGTGCGCGCGCGCTACCAGCACCCGGAGCTGCGCATCACGATGGTGGTCCCCACGTTCCACCGCCGCACGCGCATGGCGGAGGAGGTCCTCGCCACGCTGCGACAGCGCTTCGCGAAGGAGATCGCGCACTCGGTGGTGGGCTTCCACGTGAAGATCGACGAGGCGCAATCGCGCGGGCTTTCGATCTTCGAGTACGCGCCGAAGGACCGCGGCGCCCAGCTGCTCGGCGCGCTCGCGCAAGAACTCGAAGCGCGCTCGCCGAGCCGGACGCCGACGACGTGAGCGCTGAAGACCGGCGGGGCGGGATGGGCGGGAACGGCAAGCCGCCCGCGGCGCCGCCGGTCGAGGTGGCGCTCGGCTCGAACCCGTTCGTCGACGCGCTCAGCGGCGAGGTCGATCCGCTCGAGGCGTGGCTCGCGGCGCTCGACCGACTCGCCGTGAAAGGCGAGGACGTCGTTCCGCTGCGCCCGCAACTGGTGACCCCGAGCGCTGCGGCTGCGACTCCCGCGGCACAGCCGACTCCGATCGCGGAGCCGCGTGCACCCGACGTGGAGCTGCCTCTCCCGCAAAGCGCCCTCGCCCGCCTCGTCGGCGAGGAGGCGAACCAGAAGCTCGCCTCCCTGCTCGGTCGCATCGACGGCTGGGACCGCTTCGGCCTGTCGCGCTCGGCGCTCGCACAGGCTTTCCCGTTCTTCTACGCGCTCTACAAGCTCTACTTCCGCGTCCAGAGCGCGGACCACGCGAAGATTCCGAGCACGGGACCGATCGTGCTGGCCGCCAATCACGGCGGGTTGCTCCCCTTCGACGGCGCGATGGCGGTGCTCGACGTGCTGCTGCACACCGAGCCGCCGCGGCTGCCGCGCGCGATCGTCGAACGCTGGGCCGGCACGCTCCCCTTCGTGAACGTGTTCTTCGCGCGCGTCGGGCAGGTGGTCGGGACGCACGAGAACTTCGCGCGCCTGCTCGGCGAGGGCGAAGCCGTGCTGGTGTTCCCGGAAGGCGTCGAGGGTATCCGCAAGCCGATCACGCAGCGCTATCGCCTGCAACACTTTCACGTCGGCTTCGTAGAGCATGCGCTGCGCGCGCGTGCGCCGATCGTGCCGATGGCGATCCTCGGCAGTGACGACCAGGCGCCGATCCTCTTCGACGTGAAGCCGCTCGCGCGACTGCTCGGCCTGCCCACCGCGCCGATCACACCGACGTTCCCCTGGTTCGGCCCGCTCGGCCTGCTGCCGTATCCCGTGCGCTACCGGATCGTGTACGGCGAGCCCCTGTGCTTCCACGAGCGCTTCGATTCCGAAGCGGCCCTCGACCCGGGCCTGGTCCGTGCGCTCGCAAATCAGGTGCGCCGTGCGATCCAGACGCTGGTGGACAAGAACCGCGCATGAAGAGCGTCCTCATCACCCACGCCGATCTTCCCCTCGGTCGCCGCATCGCGAAGGTGCTGTGGCACGACCCGAAGGTGTTGCGGATTCTCGCGCTGGGCGAAGGCGCGATCCCGCGCGTCTTCAATTCCTACCGCGACGGCGTCCCTCCGCGGTTCGTCTACGAGCGAATCGACCTGGCGCGCCAGCGTTCGGTGTCCGAGCTGTTCCGCTCGAAGCGGATGCGTGTGCTGGGTGTGGACAGCGTCGTCTACGTGCCGCGCCACGGCGCCGCGCCCGAGGGAGCGCCGGTCGTCGCGAAGATCCCCGCGCGCACGGCCGAGGCGCGTCTCGTGCTGCACCACGCACAGGAGTCGCGCTCGATCCGCTCGCTGATCGCGCTCGGTTCGGCATTCGTCTACAAGCTCGCCCCGAGCAACGCCAACCAGTTGACCGAGCGCAGTGAACTCGACCTCGATCCCGAAGTGGCGCCCGAGCTGCGCAGCTGGATCGACTGCGACATGCTCTTCAACGCCGAGTTCGCGAGTGCGCGGCTGCGGGTGCTGCTGCTGCGTGTGCCGACGGTGGTCGCGTCCGGCGGATTCGTCTACCTGCACCCGGGGCTCGAGGGGACGGCGGGACTGCGCGTTCGCCCGGCCGGCTTCGACCCGCTGGGTTCCGTGATCTCCGACAAGGATGTCGCGCGTGCGGTGCGCACCGCGCTCCACACCGACATGACGGGCGTCTTCAACGTGGCGGCGCGCGAGCTGCTGCCACTCTCGGTGCTGGGGCGCTGGACGCGGCGTCCCTGCATCCCCGTCCCGGGGCCCTTGCTCGCAATCGCTTCGGGCGCCGCCGCGCAGTTCGGGGGCGAGCGACTGCGCGGTCGCCTCGAAGGCCCCTACCTGCGCTACGGCATGAGCCTCGACACACGACGCGCCGCCGAAGAACTCGGCTTCACGCCCCGCTACCGGGTCGGGGTCGCACGCGCGGGCGATGGCGTGATGCGGGTCGAAGCCGTCGCGATCTAGGGACCCCTCGGCTAGATTGCCGTCCTCATTACCAATTCTGGGATTCGTGAGGACCGACCGTGGAAGTCGATACGTCGCAGTTTCGCAATGGCTTGAGATTCATTCTCGACGGCCAGCCGTTCGTGATGACCTATTTCCAGCACGTGAAGCCCGGCAAGGGCGGCGCCTTCGTGCGCACCAAGGTGAAGAATCTGGTGAACGGCAAGGTGCTCGAGCGCAACTTCCGCTCGGGCGAGCGCGTCGAGCTGGCGGACGTCGAAGAAAAGCAGATGCAGTACCTCTACCTCGACGGGGACAACCTGGTCTTCATGGACCAGAGCAGCTACGACCAGCTTCCCTTCTCGAAGGACACGGTCGGCGAGGCCCGCCTCTTCCTCAAGGAGAACATGGAAGTGGAGGTGCTGTTCTGGAACAACAAGCCGATCAACATCGACCTCCCGTCGTTCGTCGAGCTGCTCGTCACCAAGTGCGACCCCGGAGTCAAGGGCGACACGGCCTCGGGCGCCACCAAGCCGGCCACGCTCGAGACGGGTGCCGTGGTGAACGTCCCGCTCTTCATCAAGGAAGGCGACAAGCTCCGCATCGACACCCGCACCGGCGCCTACGTCGATCGGGCCAAATGACCCCGCTCGCCGCCGGACGGCGGCGAGCCGATTCATGACCCCGCTCGCCGCCGGACGGCGGCGAGCCGAACACGGGTCAAGGGGCGCGGAGTGATCAGTGGCAATGGGCGCCGCGGTACTCGGCGAGCGCCCGCGGGTCAGTCCGAGGCGCGCGGGTCGCCGAGTACGTTCGGGAGCACCTGCTTGACCGACAGCTCGCTGCGGCCGGGCGGGACTTCGAAGTAGCGGATCGCGACGCGCATCGGCTCGATCGAGGGGAATTCCTGCTCGAAGCTCGCGCGCAGGCGCTCGACGACGGACACGGCCTGGTCATGGTCGACGTCGCTCAGGAAGAGCAGCGCGCGCTCGCGAGTCAGACGGAAGATCTGGTCCTCGACGCGCAGCTCGCTCTCGAGGAAGGCGAGAAACTCCGGAAAGAGCAGATTGCCTTCGCTCGCGGCGAAGCCCACGACGACCGAGGGCACGTCGTGCAACGTGGCCAGCGACTGGGTGCGCGCCAGCACGTCGCGAAGTTTGCGGGGATCGTCGGCGTTTTGTCGGGGCATCAGGGTGTTCACTCCCATCGTATCGCGCAAACGCCTCCGGGCCTGAAGTTCAGCACACGCGGATGACCCGGTCGTCGGAACCCTCGCACCTTTTCTCTAGACTCGACGAGCTTCTCCCAGACTGACGGAGACCCCGTGCGCGAAGCCAGACGCGACGCGGCAAGCCCGCCCGAAGAGGTCCCGAGTTCCGCTCTCCGCGACGCACGGCGCGCCATGCTGGGCGTTCGTAGCTTCTCGGTGCTCGCGGCACTCACGCTCGGTCTCGTCACGCTCGGCGCGCTGGTGCGTGCGCACGGCGCGGGTCTCGCATGCCCCGACTGGCCACGCTGCTTCGGCGTGTGGCTGCCCGAGATGGACCTGCGCGTCGGCTTCGAGTGGACCCACCGACTCGTGGCGGGATCGATCTCGCTGCTCTTCGCGCTGGCCGCCGCGCTGGTGCTCCGGGATGCGCGCCTGCGCGCCGCGGCAAGGCGACCGATCGCGCTCGCGTTTGCGCTTCTCGCGCTGCAGATCGTGCTCGGCGGGCTCACCGTGTTGCTCGGCCTGGCGCCGTGGACCGTGACGGCGCATCTCGTCACGGGCACTTCGTTCGCGGCGACGCTGTGCTGGATCGCGCTCGCGCTGCGTGACGCAGCGGCGCCACGACCGCGCCCCGCCCTGCCCACCGGCGCGCGGCGCGCCGTCTGGGTCGCGGCGGCGCTCGTCCTCGCGCAGATCACCCTCGGCGGGCTGGTGTCGTCGAACTACGCCGGCCTCGACTGCCCCGAGTGGCCGACCTGCCGCGATGGCGTGTGGTTCCCGAGCCTCGAGGGCGGCGTGGGCCTGCATCTCGTGCACCGCACCAACGCGTATCTCATGGTCCTCGCGATCGGCGTGGCGCTGTGGCTGAACCGGCGCCACCCGGGCGTCGCGCGACCGCTGCGGCTCGCCACTGCGCTCGTGCTGCTGCAGGTGTTGCTCGGCATCGCAAACGTGAGGCTCGGCCTGCGCATCGAGGTGACGGGATTGCACACGCTCTTCGCGGCGCTGCTCGCGCTCTGCTTTGCGGCCGCGCTTCGCGAGGTACGGCTGCGTCCGGTGGGAGGCGACGGGACGCGCCAACGCGTGGTGATCGTCGGCGCCGGCTTCGGCGGGCTCGGTGTCGCGCGCGCGCTCGCCGACACGCCCGTCGACGTGCTGGTCGTGGACCGCGAGAACTACCACGCGTTCCTGCCGCTCCTGTACCAGGTGGCGACCTCCGGTCTCTCCGCCCAGGACGTGACGCACCCGGTGCGATCGATCCTGCGGCGGCTGCCGAATGCGCGTTTCCGGATGGCGGAAGTCGCGCACCTCGACCTCGGCGAGCGCACGATCGAAACCGCGGGCGGCGCGCGCATCCCCTACGACGTACTGGTGATCGCGGCGGGCAGCACCACCGAATTCTTCGGCAACGAGAGCGTCGAGCGTTTCACCTTTGCGCTGCACCACGTGGACGAGGCGATCGCGCTGCGCAACCACGTGCTCGAATGCCTGGAGCGCGCGTCGGAGACGGAGGACGCCAACGAGCGCGAAGCGCTGCTCGGCTTCGTGCTGGTGGGCGGCGGGCCCACGGGCGTCGAGCTATCGGGCATGCTCGGCGAACTGCGCAAGCACGTCGTGCCGCGCGACTTCCCGGGCCTTGCGGCCGCGATGCGCGTCGTCCTGCTCGAAGGTCGCGACCGGCTGCTCGCAGCGTTTCCGGAGAGTCTATGCCGGCGCGCGCTGGAACAGGTGCGTGAGCTGGGCGTCGAGGTGCGTTTCGGCGCGATCGTGGAAAGCGTCGACCCGGGCGGCGTGCAGCTCGCGAGCGGCGACCGCATCCCCGCCCGCACCGTGGTTTGGGCCGCCGGCGTTCGCGGTGCAAAGATCGGCGCGAGCCTCGGCGTCCCGCTCGGCCGCGCCGCGCGCGTGCCGGTCGCAACGACGCTACAAGTGGATGGCCATCCGGAGGTGTATGCGATCGGCGACCTCGCGCTGGTGCGCGGGATGGAATCGCTGCCGCAGGTCGCACAGGTTGCGATCCAGCAGGGACGTCGCGTCGCGGCGAACGTGCAGCGCGCGCTCTGTGGCGCGGAGCCACTGCCCTTCCGCTACTGGGATCCGGGCATGATGGCGACGATCGGCCGCGACCGCGCCGTCGCGATGCTGTTTGGTGTGAAGCTCGCGGGCCGGATCGCCTGGTTCTTCTGGCTCGTCGCGCACATCGTTTTCCTCGCCGGCTTCCGCAACCGCGCCAGCGTCTTCGTCAACTGGATCTACCACTATCTGACCTACGACCTGGGGCTGCGAGCGATCGTGGGCCGGACGCGCAAGCCGCCGCAAGGCGACGCGCAGCGCGGCGAAGCCGAGCGAAGTTCATCGAAACCTGAACCGGACCAGCGGTCCTCCGACGCGGCCTAGCCACGACGCGTCTGCTACACCCCGCGGCCCCGATCCAATGAGGTTCCGCGATGCGCCCGTTCCAACTCTTCGCCGCCATGCCGCCGGAGCAGTTCCTCGGCTTCCTCGCCGCGCTGAAGGAGAAGGCGCCGCTCGCGTATGCCCAGTCGCTGGGTCTCACCGCGGGCGTGCTCAAGGCGCGTCCGGTGTTCTTGCAGCGCCAACCCGTCGAGCGGCGTTCCGAGCTGGTGCGCAAGGCGCTCGGCCGCGTCATGTCGAACGTCGTCGCCGAGGAGATGCTCGCGGTCTACTTCCTCGAGTGCCGCAACGAACTGCTCACCGAGTGGCTCGATCTGCTCGGCCTCGAGCACGAGAACGGAACGCTCAAGGGCGACGACGCCCCGACCGCGCCGCCGGCCGCGAAGCTGGCCGAGGCGCTCGCGTCCTACCGCAAGAACGCCAGCGACGAAGACCGCGCCGATCGCGAACTGCTACTCCGGGCGTTCGCCGCGCAGACCTCGATCGACTGGCCCGAGTTCGAAAAGCTGCTCGCGAGCTGAGAGCCTGCGAGAAATCCCGAAGGCGCGCGCGACTTCAGACCAGACGAAGCTCTCAGCCCTTGAACATCTCCATCATCGCCCGCATCTCGTCGGCGATGCTGTCGGGGATGATGTAGCTGGCCGGGTCGCGGATTTCGCCCATGTGGTCGCGGATCAGTTCGGGCGACGGCTTGCCGCCCTTGCCCGCGAACCAGCCGGGCGTGAGACCGACGAACATGCGCGCAAAGCGACCGCCGCCCACCGAGAAGATGTTGT
>JAGSPS010000424.1 GCA_018262315.1 Deltaproteobacteria bacterium
GCGCCCCGAGAACTCGAAGGCGCCGCGCAGCCGCAGGTCGGCGCTCGACGCGCCCACCGCGACCTCGATGCGGCCCGGCTCGACGATGCGCGCGAGATCCGGCCCCGTGAACGAGCACAGGTCGGCGTGGACGCGGAACCCGACGCGCGCCGCGCCGCCCGCCGCGAGCGCCACGCGCGCGAAGCCGCGCAGCTGCTGCACGGGTCGCGTCACGCTCGCGACCGGGTCGCTGAGGTAGAGCTGCACGATTTCGTCCCCGTCGCGCGGGCCGGCGTTGCGCAGCGTGAACGCGATCTCCACGCTGCCATCGGTTCCAACACACGCAGGCGTGATCGACAGCGCCTCGTACTCGAAGCGCGTGTACGAGAGCCCGTGCCCGAACGCGAACACCGGCTCGAAAGCCGGCAGCGGCGGCACGCCACGCGCGAGCGGCTTGTGATCGTAAGAACGGGGCTGTGCCCCGGCGCCGCGCGAGAAGCCGAGCGTCGTCTTGCCGCTCGGGTTGACGTCGCCGGCCACGACGGCGGCGATCGCCGCGGCGCCGTCCTGCCCGGGAAACCACGTCTCGACGATCGCCGCGGCGCGGCCCGCGATCTGCGACAGATCGAAGGCTCGCCCGTTCACCAGCACGACGACGGTCGGCGTCCCAGTCGCAAGCACGGACTCGACCAGTTCTGCCTGCACACCGGGAAGCGTCAGGTCGGAGGCGTCGGTGCCCTCCCCCACCGTGCCAGTGCGGAAGTGACCGGCCTTGTCACCCACCACGACGATCGCGACTTCGGCGCCGCGCGCGCACTCCGCGGCGGTGGCGATGCCCGAGCGATCGTCGCTCAGCTGTCCCGGTGCGCGCAGGATCTGGCAGCCTTCGGCGTACGCGACGCGCCCTGGGCCGAGTCGCTCGCGCAGCGCGTCGAGCACGGTCGCGGCCGGCGCGACCCTGTGCTTCGGAAAATGCGCCGCGACGTGATTCTGGAACGAGTAGTTCCCGAAGAGCGCCATCGGATCGGCTGCGTTCGGCCCGATCACCGCGACGCGGCGCAGCGACGCGGCGAGCGGCAGCACGCCGTCGTTGGCGAGCAGCACGATCGACTTCTCGGCGACCTCCCGCGCGAGCGCGCGCTCGCCCGCGCGGTCGAGTTCGATCGCATCGAGATCGACGTACGGCGCTTCGAAGATCCCGAGCGCGAACTTCAGGCGCAGCACGCGCGCCGCCGCTTCGTCGAGCGTGGCGAGATCGAGCAGGCCGCGGTCGAGCGCTTCGCCGATTCCCTTCGCGTAGCACTCCGAGGTCGGCAGCTCGACGTCGAGCCCGGCGCGCAGCGCGGCCGCGGCCGACTCGACGGGCCCCTCCGTCACGTGGTGGAGCTGGTGCAGCATCCGCACCGCGAAGTAGTCGGCGACGACGATGCCGTCGAAGCCCCAGCGCTCGCGCAACACCTCGGTGAGCAACGCGCGCGAGGCGGCGCACGGCATGCCGTCGACGTCGATGTAGGCGTTCATCACCGACTTCGCGCCGGCCGACTTCACGGCCATCTCGAACGGCAGCAGGAACACGTCGGCGAACTCGCGCGGGCCGGCGTGCAGCGGCGCGAAGTTGCGGCCGCCCTCGCTGCCCGAGTAGCCACAGAAGTGCTTCAGCGTGGCGACGATCCCGTTGCGCAGGTCGTCGCCCTGCAGGCCCGCGACGTAGGCGGACACGATCGTTCCGACCAGGAACGCGTCCTCGCCGACGCACTCCTCGTCGCGACCCCAGCGCGCGTCGCGCACCACGTCGGCCACTGGCGCGAGCGCCTGGTGCGTGCCGACCGCGCGCATCTGACGCCGGATCGCAGCCGCCACGCGGCGGATCAACGCAGGGTCCCAGGTGGCGCCGTAGTTGAGTGGCGACGGGAACTGCGTGGCGCCTTCGGCCATGAAGCCGCTGAGCGCCTCTTCGTGCGCGATCGCAGGAATGCCGAGGCGCGTCGTCTCGATCAGATGGCGCTGGAACGCGTTGAGAGCGCGCGCGCCGTCGCGCGGCGCGACCGGCCGGCTGCCGAAGGGGCGCGTGATCTGTCCGATGCCGTGGCGCAGTAACTCGCGCTGGTCGATCGGCGTGTTCATGAACATGCCCTGGAACGGCGCGAAGTCGCCGCTCGTGGGATCGAGCGTCAGCCACACCGAACAGAGCTGCGCGATCTTCTCGTCGCGCGTCATCCGCGCGAGCAGATCGGCGCTGCGCTTCTCGGGCGACTGCGACGGATCGCGAAACACCGCACCACTCAGCGAAGCATCCAAACCGGCACCTCCAGAGGAGGCGGGATCCTACCGGATGGATTCCGCGCCGGGCGCGGACGCGCCCGCGCCAACACGGGTCAGGGTGCGCAGCGGGCCGCGGCGATCGCCGCGATGCCGAGCCGCATCCGCCGGGCTCATCGCGTCGCTCGCCTATTCGGCCCCACCCAGTCGCGGGGTTGCACCGGCGACCCGTTGGATCCCCGTCTGCGGGTCGATCGAGAAGCTTCCGCCGCGCCCTTTCTGCGTCGGCCCTC
>JAGSPS010000172.1 GCA_018262315.1 Deltaproteobacteria bacterium
GACGCGGTAGCCCTCTTCGCGCAGCGCCTTGCAGGCCTGCGTGCCCGAGTAGTCGAACTCGCAGGCCTGGCCGATCACGATCGGCCCGGAGCCGATCACGAGGATCGTGTGGATGTCGGTGCGCTTCGGCACGCTCAGGCCTCCCGCGACACCGACAGGCCGGTCACCGCTTCGCCGCGCTTGTTGCGCAGCACCATCTCGCGGAAGCGCCCGAAGAAGTAACCCGCGTCGTGCGGGCCGGGCGACGCTTCGGGGTGATACTGGACCGAAAAGATCGGGCGCGTCGCGTGGGCGAGTCCCTCGACGGTGCCGTCGTTCAGATTGATGTGGGTGATCTCGACCGGCTCGCCGGCCGCGCGCAACGACTCGGCGTCGACCGCGTAGCCGTGGTTCTCCGCGCAGATCGCGACCTTCCGGGTCGCGAGATCCTGCCCCGGCTGATTGCCCCCGTGGTGCCCGAACTTGAGTCTCTTCGTGGTGCCGCCGAGCGCGAGGCCCAGGATCTGGTGGCCGAGGCAGATGCCGAAGATCGGCAGACCGCGATCGGCCAGCTCGCGCACCACGGGTCGCACGCCTTCCACCGCCGCGGGATCGCCGGGGCCGTTCGAGAGGAACACCGCGTCGGGTTGGAGTGCGAGCACCTGCTCGACGGACGTGCGCGCCGGCACCACGGTCACGTGGAAGCCCTGCTCGACGAGCAGCCGCAGGATGTTGCGCTTCACGCCGTAGTCGAACGCGACGAGTTCGAGCTTCGGCTCGGGGCGCGCGGCGCGCGGCACCTGCCCGGCGACGCCAGCCCAGATACCCTCGCTCCACACGTAGGGCTCCTTGCAGGTCACGCCCGCGACGAGGTCGCGACCGTCGAGCACGGGCGCCGCCTGCGCAGCGGCGACCAGCTCCGCGGCTTCCTGGCGCCAAGGGTCGGTGGAGACCACGCCGGTCTGGAAGCCGCGGTCGCGGATCCGGCGCACCAGCGCGCGGGTGTCGAGGCCGGCGATACCGGGCACGTTCCAGCGTCGCAGGAAGGCGCCCAGCGATTCGCGCGAGCGCCAGTTGCTCGGCGCCTCGAAGGCCTCCTTCACGACGAACGCCGACAGGAACGGGCGCTTCGACTCGTCGTCTTCGGGATTGATCCCGACGTTCCCGATCTGCGTGTAGGTCATCGTCACGATCTGACCGGCGTACGACGGATCGGTGAGGATCTCCTGGTAGCCGGTCATGCTCGTGTTGAAGCAGACTTCGCCGCTGGCGACGGCCTCGGCGCCGAACGCGCTGCCGCGGTAGACCGTGCCGTCCGCGAGCGCGAGCGTCGCGGGCTGCGGCGAGCGCAGCCTCGAAGTCACGGCAGCAGCACGCCGCGTTCGACGTCCCAGACGAGTACGCCACCCACCAGCGTGGCGATCGCGCAGCCGATCATCTCGCGCCCCGCCCACGGCGAATTGCGGCTCTTCGAAAAGCCCTTCGCCGGGTCGTAGATCCAGCGCCGCTCGGGATCGACGAGCGCGATGTCGGCGGCGGCGCCCACCGCGAGCGAGCCGCCCGCGCGGTGGATGATGCGCGCCGGATTGGTCGAGAGCCGGCGCACCCATTCGAGTGGTGCGAGTTCGTTCGCGCGCACCAGATCGAGCGTCACCGGTACGGCGGTCTCGAGACCGATCACGCCCGGCGGCGCGGCGGTGAACTCGACGTCCTTCTCGTGCACCGCGTGGGGCGCGTGGTCGGTGGCGATCGCGTCGAGGGTGCCGTCGGCGAGACCCGCGCGGCAGGCGCGCATGTCCGTCTCGGAGCGCAGCGGCGGCGCCATCTTGGTGTTGGTGTCGTAGCCGAGCGTCGCCTCGTCGGTGAGCGCGAGATGGTGCGGCGTCACTTCGGCGGTTACGTGGACGCCGCGCTCGCGCGCGCGGCGGATCAGATCCACGGCGCCGGCGGTCGAGACGTGCGCGACGTGCAGGTGTGCGCCGGCCAGCTCCGCCAGCATCAGGTCGCGCGCGACGTGGATCACCTCGGCAATCGACGGGTTGCCGGGCAGACCGAGTCGCGTCGAGACGGGGCCTTCGTTCACCACGCCCTCGCGCACCAGCGTGCGATCCTCCGCGTGGGTGATGATCGCGACGCGCGCGAGCTGCGAGTACTCGAACACGCGCCGCATCACGCCAGAGTCCATGATCGTCTTGCCGTCGTCGGAGAGCGCGACGCAACCGGCGTCGACCAGCGCGACCATCTCGGTCATCACTTCGCCGGCGAGTCCGCGCGTCGCGGCGCCCACCGGGTAGACGCGCGCCGGCGATTCCTGGCGCGCGCGGTCGAGGATGTACTCCGTCACCGACGGGTCGTCGTTCGCGGGCTGCGTGTTGGCCATGCAGACCACGGCGCTGAAGCCGCCCGCCACGGCCGCGCGACCGCCCGAGGCGATGTCTTCCTTGTACTCCTGGCCCGGCTCGCGCAGGTGCACGTGCAGGTCGATGAAGCCGGGCACCACCCAGGCGCCGGCGGCTTCGAGCACTTCGCCACCCGAGGCCGCGAGACCGGCGCCGACGGCTGCGATCTTGCCGTCCTCGACGAGCAGGTCGGCGACTTCGTCGCGGCCCGTCGACGGGTCGAGCACGCGACCGCCCCGGATCCAGATGCGCCCGCTAGCCATCGCGCTCCTCTCCTCGGACTTCCTCAACCACTCCCACGCGAGCCCGATCTCCTTCGCTCGCCTGCCGCGCGCTGCGCGCTCCGCTTGCCCTCATCCCTCGCGCTTCGCCGAGCGCCCCGCGAACTGATACAGGACGGCCATCCGCACCGCGACGCCGTTGCGCACCTGGTCGAGGATCACGCTCGGGCGGCGGTCGGCGAGATCGTGCGCGATCTCGACGCCGCGGTTGGCCGTCGAGGCGCTCCTGCTGGATGCGCAACACCATCACCACGTCGGCGCCTTCGAGCGCTTCGCGCAGCGAGGTGTAGGCCTTGGCGCCGAGCGACTCGATGCCGGTGGGCAGCATCGTCGGCGGCGCCGCAAGCCGCACCTCGGCGCCGAGTTTCGTGAAGGCGTACAGATTCGAGCGCGCCACGCGCGAGTGGGTGATGTCGCCGATGATCGTCACGGTGAGACCGTCGAAGCGGCCCTTCTCCTGCTTCACGGTGAAGCAGTCGAGCAGCGCCTGGGTCGGGTGCTCGTGGGCGCCGTCGCCGGCGTTGATGACGGGGGCCGCGAGCGCATCGGCGATGCGCTTGGGCACGCCCGCCACCTTGTGCCGCACGATCACCGCGTCGGGGTCCATCGCGTCGAGTGTCATCGCAGTGTCGAGAATGCTCTCGGCCTTGGTGAGGCTCGACGACGACGGCGTGAAGTTGACGACGTCCGCGGAGAGTCGCTTGCCGGCGATCTCGAAGCTGGTGCGGGTGCGCGTCGAAGCCTCGAAGAACAGGTTGATCAGCGTGCGCCCGCGCAGCGTCGGCACCTTCTTGACGTCGCGCCGGCCGACCTCCTGCATGCGTTCGGCGGTCTCGAGGATGCGCTCCAGGTCCGTGCGGTCGAGGCCTTCGATGCCGAGCAGGTCACGCCCCGTCATGCAGCACCCCCGTCACTTTCGAGGATCACGACTTCGAGCGGACCTTCGAGATCGCCCGAGAGACCGCGCAGCACGACGCGCTCTTCGCGCTGCGTCGGCACGTTCTTGCCGACGAAGTCGATCTTGATCGGCAGCTCGCGGTGGCCGCGGTCGACGAGGCCGATCACCTGCACCGAGCGCGGCCGGCCGAAGTCCATCAGCGCGTCCATCGCGGCGCGGATCGTGCGGCCGGTGCTGACGACGTCGTCGACCAGCACGACAGCGCGATCGTCCACCGCGGATGGCATTTCGGTGCGGCGCAGCGGCGGGCGCACGCCGCGCGCGGTGAGGTCGTCGCGGTAGAGCGTGGTATCGAGGATCCCGACGGGCACTTCGAGGCCGCTGATCGCGCGCACCTGCGCCGCGATGATGCGCGCCAACGGGACGCCGCCGTTCGGGATCGCGACGAGATACAGCTCGGGCAGCGTCTCGGTGCGCTCGACCACCTCGTGCGCGATCCGCACCAGCGCGCGGCGGATCGCGACGTCGTCGAGCACCACGCGTACGCCGCCGGCAGGCGGGCTGGCCGCGCCCGACGTCGTGCTGGATGCAGCCATGGATGTGCTGGGAGACTGGGGGTCGGCCACGTTCGCACCTTTGTCCGACTCGCAGGACGGACTTAAAAGGCCTCGAAGTCGGGCGCAGGATACCCGTCGTTCGCGAGGAGCGTCAAGCGGGGTGGGTCGAGCCTAGATCTCGTCTTCCGGAGGGGTGCGCGGAAGCATGTCCGCGACGGCAACTGACGTGCCAGGCAGCGACGCGACGCCAATGCGGTCGCCGGCGCGCAGTGTGCGCAGATCGCGGTAGAGCGGCGGCGACGCTGAAGCGCGCGGGCTCGTGGGGCACAGAAGGGGTGATGTCGGTCATGGCGTCTTCCGCTGCGTGGAGAAGATGACTCGATCAACGTAGCGGTCGAGCCAGGAGCGGACGAGCGGAACGGAGGTTCACGGCGCCTCGACTCGATTGGCAAGAGAGTCGGAAGGCGTCGGACTCACACGCCAGAGTCTCCGACCAACCCGGCGGTTCACGCTGCGCGCAGCAGGAGTTCTTGGATAGGCTCTGAGGAAGGGTCCCCGAGAGGCGCGCTACCGTTCGGGTCCATGGACGACTGGCGTTCTCGTATCACGATCGAGCCGGGCAAGCGGGGCGGCAAGCCCTGCATCCGGGGTTTGCGGATGACGGTCTACGACATCCTCGAGTACCTGGCCTCGGGCATGAGCGAGGACGAGATCCTCGCCGACTTCCCCAGGCTCGAGCGCGAGGACATTCGCGCGGCGCTGGCGTTCGCAGCCGAGCGTGAGGGCAAGGTCTCGGGCACGACCGCCCCTTGAAGCTGCTGTTCGACGAGAATCTCTCGTTTCGTCTGCCGCGTGTGCTCGCGGATCTGTTCCCGGAGTCGCGGCACGTCGAGGACGTGGGCCTCGAGCAGAGCGACGACGAGTCGATCGGGCACTACGCGGTGGAGCACGGCTTTGCGATCGTCACCAAGGACGCGGAATTCGCCGAACACTGCCTGGTGAAGGGCGCGCCGCCGAAGGTGGTGTGGATCAGCGGGGTAATTGCTCGACGGCGACGGTCGAGTCGCTGCTCCGCGTCCATCACCACGAGATCGACGAGCTCGGCAGGAGCGACGCCCCGCTGCTTCGTCTTCTCTAGACTTCCGCAGTTGGCGGATTGGTTTCGTGGTTTTCCGGGCACTTGGCCTCTCGAGTCGGCAACACTCCTCGAAGTTCGCGCGCACGCGACGTGCCGACTACTGGATCGAGTCCCCGATGCGGTCCCAGCGCATGCGCTTCGTCATCAGATCCCACCAGTGCAGTGGATTGAGGAGCTGCGCCCAGGGGCCGTCCCAGTCCCAGGACCAGTAGAGCAGGAAGGCGGGGCCCTTCATCTCGGCGAGGCGCACGGTGCCCCAGAAGCGACTGTCGTTCGAGTAGTCGCGGTTGTCACCCATCATGAAGTAGCGACCGGCCTCGATCTGGGTGGGCGCGACGTCGTGGCCGGGCGAGCGCTCGTCGTCGAGAATGGTGTGGACGCGCCCCTCGAGGTCTTCGTTGGCGATGCGCAGCATGCGGCCGGCGTCGTCCCGGAAGTCCACGCCGGTGTCCTTCGTCGCCATCGGCTTGCCGTTCACGTAGAGGTTGCCGCTGCGCACTTCGATCGTGTCGCCCGGCAGGCCGACGAGCCGCTTCACGAACTGGTCGTGCGGCAGGTCGGGTCGCTGGTCGGCGGGATGGATGCCGCGCCCGTCCTTGCCGATGGTGAACACGACGACGTCGCCGCGCTGCGGCGCGCGCAGCCCCGGCGTACGCCAATCGGTGAACGGGATCTTGATGCCGTAGATGAACTTGTTGACGAACAGGTGGTCGCCGATCAGCAGCGTCGGCAGCATCGACCCGGACGGGATGCGATACGGCTCGATCACGAAGGCGCGGATCGAGAGCGCCAGCGCAATCGCCACCGCGAGTGTGCCGAACTGATCCCAGAGCTTGCGCAGCGGCGTGACCGGAGCGGTCGCGCTCGCGTCGCCGGCTTCCTGTCGCGCGGTTCTGCTCTCGCTCATTCGTTGTCCAATCGCAGCGCCGCGAGGAATGCTTCCTGCGGGATCTCGACCTGCCCGACGCGCTTCATGCGCTTCTTCCCTTCCTTCTGCTTCTCGAGCAGCTTGCGCTTGCGCGAGATGTCGCCGCCGTAGCACTTCGCCGTGACGTTCTTGCGCAATGCCTTCACCGTGGAGCGCGCGATCACGCGGGATCCGATCGCCGCCTGGATCGCCACCTCGTACATCTGGCGCGGGATGAACTCCTTCAGCTTGCGCACCAGATCGGAGCCGCGCTGGAACGCCTTGTCGCGGTGCACGATCAGCGAGAGCGCGTCGACGGGGAGACCATTCACCAGCACGTCGAGCTTGACGAGGTCGCCCTGCTTGTAGCCCGACAGCTCGTAGTCGAACGAGCCGTAGCCGCGCGTCGCACTCTTGATGCGGTCGTGGAAATCGGACACCACCTCGGCGAGCGGCAACTCGTAGCGAACCTGCACGCGCGTGCCGTGCTGGGTCATGTCGCGCTGCACGCCGCGGCGCCCCTCGCAGAGCGCGAGTACGGCGCCGAGGTACTCCGCCGGCACGTGGATGGTGGCGAGGATCAGCGGTTCTTCGACGCGCTCGACGCGCGTCAGATCGGGCAGGTCCGCGGGGGAATCGATCTCGAGCGTCTCGCCCGTGTTGAGCACGACCTGGTAGCGCACCGTCGGCGTCGTCGAGATCAGGTTCAAGGCGTACTCGCGCTCGAGCCGCTCCTGGATGATCTCGGCGTGCAGGAAGCCGAGGAAGCCGCAGCGGAAGCCGAAACCGAGCGCCGCGCTCGTCTCCGGCTCGTAGTGGAACGATGCGTCGTTGAGGCGCAGCTTCTCGAGAGCCGCCTTCAACGCGCCGTACTCCTCGGCGTCCACCGGATAGAGCCCGGCGAACACCATCGGCTTCACTTCGCGGAAACCCGGCAGCGCCCCGGCCGCCGAACGCAGCGCCAGCGTGATGGTGTCGCCAATGCGCACGTCGGCGAGCGTCTTGATGCCGGCGATCACGATGCCGACTTCGCCCGTCTCGAGCGCCGGCACGCTGCGCGGGTGCGGGTCGATCAGATCGAGATCCTGCACCTCGTGCTCGGAGCCGCGCGCCATCAGCTTGATGCGTTCGCCCACCGCCAGGCGCCCGTCGACCACACGCACCAACAGCACGACACCCACGTACGGGTCGAACCAGGAATCGAAGATCAGCGCGCGCAGCGGCGCGTTGGGGTCGCCGGCGGGCGGCGGCACGCGCTCGACGATGCGCTCGATCAGTTCCTCGACGCCCTGCCCCGTCTTCGCAGAGACGCGCAGCACGTCGTCCGCCGGCAGACCGAGGATGTCTTCGATCTCGCGCGCCACGCGTTCGGGCTCCGCAGACGGGAGGTCGATCTTGTTCAGGATCGGGACGATCTCGAGATTCGCTTCGACCGCGAGATAGCTGTTGGCGAGCGTCTGCGCTTCGATGCCCTGCGCCGCGTCGACCACCAGCACGGCGCCCTCGCAGGCGGAGAGAGCGCGCGACACCTCGTAGGAGAAGTCGACGTGGCCGGGCGTGTCGATCAGGTTCAGCACATAGTCCTGGCCGTCGCGCGCGCGGTGGTAGATGCGCGCCGTCTGGGCCTTGATGGTGATGCCGCGCTCGCGCTCGAGGTCCATCTTGTCGAGGAACTGCGCGCGCTTTTCGCGGCTGCTGAGCGCCTTGGTGGCGTCGAGCAGGCGATCGGCGAGCGTGCTCTTGCCGTGATCGACGTGCGCGATGATGCAGAAGTTGCGGATGTGGTTCTGTGCAATCACCGGGCCGCCAGCTCCGCTTCGAGCGCCGAGCGGAACCATGCGTAGGTGCGCCGCAGGCCGTCCTCGACGGGCACGCTCGGCTCCCATCCCAGGGCGCGGCGCGCCAGCGTGATGTCGGGGCGACGCACCTTCGGGTCGTCTGGAGGAAGGCCGCGGTAGACGATTTCGGACGGCGAGTCCGCGATCTGGATGATCGCCCGCGCCATCTCGAGCAGGCTCATCTCCTGTGGGTTGCCGATGTTGACGGGACCCACGTAGTCGCTGCGCAGCAGCAGCAGGATTCCCCCGATCAGATCGTCGACGTAGCAGAACGAGCGCGTCTGGCGGCCATCGCCGAATACCGTGATCGGTTCGCCGCGGATCGCCTGGGTCATGAAGTTCGGGATTGCGCGGCCGTCGTGGAGCTGCATGCGCGGCCCGAAGGTGTTGAAGATGCGCACGATGCGGACGTCGACCCCGTGATGGCGGTGGTAGGCCATCGTCATCGCCTCGGCGAAGCGCTTGGCCTCGTCGTAGACCCCGCGGATCCCGATCGGATTCACCCGGCCCCAATACGTCTCGGGCTGCGGATTCACCTCGGGATCGCCGTAGCACTCGGAGGTGCTCGCAATCAGGAAGCGGGCGCCCTTGGCCTTGGCGAGGCCGAGCGCACGGTGCGTGCCGATCGAGCCTACTTTCAGGATCTGGATCGGCAGCCGCTCGAAGTCCGCCGGGCTCGCCGGCGACGCGAAGTGCAGCACCGCATCGAGGTCACCCGCGACGTACAGAAAATTGGTGACGTCGTAGTGCTCGAACGAGAAGTTGGGATGCCCGAGCAGCGGCTGGATGTTTTCCATGTGCCCGGTGAGCAAGTTGTCGAAGCAGATCACTTCGCAGCCGTCGCCGAGCAGGCGCTCGCAGAGATGGGAGCCGAGGAAACCGGCGCCTCCGGTGACCAGAATCCGATTCAGGGTCCTTCCGCTCACGACGACGCTCCCAGCTCTCGCAGCGGCGAAGCATCCGAATCGAGGTAACCGCGCAGCCCCTCGCGCCACGCCCGCATGCGCACGCCGAGCCGTGAAGCCTTGCTCGTGTCGAGCACCGACCAGGCGGGACGCGGCGCCGGCCGCGGAAACTCCTCCGTGCGCACCTTCTCGATCGGCAGCTCGGGGTGGCCCCAGATGTCGACCGCGGCGCGCGCCAGATCCCACCAGCTCGCGACGCCCGCGTTTGCGAGATGGAAGATGCCGTTCGCGTCCGCGTCGACCAGACCGACGATGCCGTCCGCCAGATCGCCCGAGTAGGTGGGTGAGCCGCGCTGGTCGTCGACGACGCGGAGCGCGGGCGCTTCGCCGCGCTGCGCGCGCGCCGCCGCTTCGAGAATCGTGCGCACGAAGTTGCGTCCGGGCCCGAAGACCCATGCCGCACGCACCACGAGCGCGTCGGGTTGCGCGGCCAGCACCCGTCGCTCGCCGTCGAGCTTGGTGCGTCCGTAGACGCTGCGCGGTGCCGTAGGATCCACTTCGGTATAGGGCCGGGTACCGGTGCCGTCGAATACGTAGTCCGTCGAGACATGCACCAGCAGCGCGCCGAGTTCCTGGCAGAGCGCCGCGAGCAGGCCCGGCCCCGTCGCATTGGCGG
>JAGSPS010000425.1 GCA_018262315.1 Deltaproteobacteria bacterium
CGCGCGCGGGAGCGGTGGCGTTGGTCGCCATCACCACGACTCCAACGCCGCGCGCAGGCGACTCTCGCCGGCGACGAGGAAGGTGCCCGCGACGATCACCGGCTGGCCCGCTTCGAGGCCCGAGGTGATCTCGATGCGCCCGTCGCTCTCCGTGCCGGTCGTGACGCGCTGCGGGCGCAGGTGCCCGTCGCCGAGATCGAGGAACACGAAGCTCGCGTCGCCCGCGCGCAACACGGCGGTGTCGGGTACGGTGAGTCGCGCGCCCAGCGGCTTGCGCAGCAGCACGGTCGCGTACATGTCGGGGCGCAGCTCCCGGTTCGGGTTGGCGAGCACGAGTCGGACGCGCGCGGTGCGCCGATCGCCCTGCAGCGACGGATACAGATACGCGACCTTCGCCGCGAAGCGCTGATCGGGCAGGTAGGGCAGCGTGACCTCCGCCGGCATCCCGACCGACACCCGCGCGAGTTCCGCCTCATAGATCTCGGCGTCGATCCACACGGGGTCGAGTGGTGCGATGCGGTACACGCGCTGGCCCATCTCGATGGCGCTGCCCGCGACGATTTCCTTTTCGACGACGTAGCCGCTGATCGGTGCGCGCACGGGCAGGTATTCCTGCGGCGTTCCGCGCCGCGCGAGCGCGGCGATCTCGGCGGCGTCGATGCCCCAGAGCCGCAGCCGTCGTTCCGCCGCGCCGACCATCGCGCGGCTGCGTTCGGGCACGCTCGTGCCGCGCGCCGCCGAGTCCGAGCGCAGCGCGGTGAGGTACTCGCGCTGCGCCGCGAAGACTTCCGGGCTGTAGAACTGGAACAGCAGCTGGCCCTGCGTGACGGGCGCTCCGAGGGAATCGGCTGCGACCTCGCCTGCGAAGCCACCGACGCGCATCGTGACGTCGTGCAGGGACGTCTCGTCCCAGGTCACGCGGCCGACCGCGCGCACCGTCGTGTCGAGTTCCTCGAGCCGCGCCGCTTCGCTGCGCACGCCGACCTGTTGCAGCCGCGTGGGATCGAAGTGGAACTCTCCCGGGGACGCGCTGGGAGCGACCGGCTGCGGTGGCGGCGCCGATCCGTGCTGATGTTCCGCGCCGGCGGGCGCGGCCGCCGGCGCAGCGCTGGTGCCTGCCGCCGCGAGCCGCAGGCCCGGCGTCCCGATCGTGAGCGATCCCTCGGCGCTCACCGTCGCACCGCCCTTCGGCGTCGCCTTCACCACCACCTGCCAGGTCCCGCCCATGTCGAGTTGGAAGGCGGCGCGGTAGTTGCCGTCACCGAGCGACGTGACGCTCGCCGGGCCGCCCATCGGCGCCATCGCACCCATCGCGCCCATCTTCACGGTTACGCCGACCTCGGCGCCGTCGATCGGCTCGCCGTTCGCGTCGCGCAGCTCGACGAGCATTTCGTTCTTGCCGACGCGCAGCTCGCGCGGTGACACCGACGCCGCGATCTCCACGTCGCCCGCGCGGACCCGCACCGGCTTCGAGTGGTCGCTGCACGCCGGCAGGAGTGCGGCCGCGAGCAACATCGGGAAGCTGAGTCGAACGGCTCGATCAATCATGGCTTCCTCCGGCCGGTGTCTGGGTCGCAGTCTCCGGGGCGACGCTCGCTGGCGGCGCGCCGGGCGCAATGCCGAGTGCCGCGAGCAGCTCCGCCGCGCGGCGACTCTGCTCGGAGACGGCGCGTTGCTCCTCCAGCTCAGCGTTGCGCAGCGCACGCTCGGCTTCGATCACCTCGCCGAACCTCGCGACGCCGGTCTCGTAGCCGGCGCGCGCGGCGGCGAGTCCGTCGCGCGCGGCGGGGATCATGCGGTCGCGCGTGATGGCGAGCAGATGGTGGCTCTCGCGCAAGCGCGCAGCGGCGCTCTCGACCTCGGCGCGGATCTCGTCTGCCGCGCCCTGGCGCTCGAGACTCGCCTGCTCGGCTTCGGCGCGCGCCTGGTCGAGCGCCGCCCGCCGGCGACCGATCTGCAGCGGCACGTTCCATTCGAGACCGACGAAGGGCCGCTGGTCGGGGAGTTCCCAGAAGGTGTCGTAGGCACCGACGATCTTGAAGTCTGGGAAGAACTCGCGGCGTGCGAGCGCCTCGGCCGCGCGCCTCCCGGCGATGCGCGCATCCGCGGCGCGCAGCTCGGGTCGCTCGTGCAGCGCCTGCTCGGCGAGCGTCTCGTTCGGGTCGGACGGCGCCGTGAGTTCCGGCAGCACTTCGGGCAGCGGCGGGATCGCCGCGCGGTCGCCCAGGTGAAGCAATGCCGCCAGCTGCGCCGCAGAGATGCGCTGGGCCGTCTCCAGCTCCACTACCTGGTGCAGCAGCTCGGCCTCCTCCAACTCCACACGCAGGGGATCCTGCTGCGAACCGACGCCGCTCTCGTAGGCGCCCAGTGCAGCGTCGTGCAGGTCGCGCACGAGTTCGAGGTGACGCAGCGTGATTTCGAGCGAGCGCGCTTGCATCCAAGCCTCGTCGTAGAGGGCGCACGCCATCGCCGCGAGGCGCACGCGCACCGCTTCGTAGTCGTGCGCCATCGCCGCG
>JAGSPS010000426.1 GCA_018262315.1 Deltaproteobacteria bacterium
GACGCGGGCGCCGCCGCGGAGCCGCGCATCGAAGCGCCGCAGCCGGCAGCGCGCGGTTCGGCGAAGTCCCGCGCGGCAGCGGACGCCAAGCTCGAAGCGCTGCGCAAGGAAATCCTCGCGCTCCACGAGAGCCTCGGCGAGCGCGACCACTACCAGTTGCTGGGCGTCGCGCGTGGCGCGAATGCCGCCGCCGTGCGGCGCGCCTACGTCAGCGCCGCGAAACGCTTCCACCCCCACGCGCGCGCGCGGCTGGGTCTGCTCGAACTCCGCGGCGTGGCGGAGACGGTGTTCTCGCGCATCGCCGAAGCTCATGAAACGCTCGCCGACCCGGAGCGGCGTCGCGACTACGACCGTGCGCAGGAGGGCGCCGAGGATCTCGACGTCGCGCGCGTCGTGCAGGCCGAAGCGCTGTTCCGCAAGGCCGAGATCCTGCTGCGCGCAGGGAACTTCGGCGGCGCGCTCGAGTTCCTGCGCCCGGCCGTCGCGATGTGGCCGAACGAGTGCGCCTACCAGTCGGCCCTCGGCTGGGCGCTCTACAAGAAGGCCCCACCGGATCAGAAGTCCGCACGCGAACACCTGGAACGCGCCGTGGCCATCGACCGCGACGACGCGGTCGCCCACTTCCGCCTCAGCGTCGTGCTGCGCGCGCTTGGCGAGAAAGACGCCGCCGCCGCCGCACTGGCGCGCGCCAAGCAACTCGACCCGAAAGTCCGCTCCTAGCTTCGTTGGCGGGCGGTATGGTTGGGGGCTCGCCCAGTCGGAGGATCCGCCCGTGTTCCGGAATCGAGTCACCGCGCTGCTCGGCGTGGAGATCCCGATCGTGCAGGCGCCGATGGGCTGGATCGCGCGCGCGCAGCTCGCGTCGGCCGTCTCCAACGCGGGCGCGATGGGAATCATCGAGACTTCGTCGGGCGAGCTCGACGCCGTGAAGGACGAGATCCGCAAGATGCGCGACCTCACCGACAAACCGTTCGGCGTGAACATCGCGCAGGCGTTCGTTCGCGATCCCAAGATCGTGGACTTCGTCGTCGAGCAGGGCGTCCGCTTCGTGACGACGTCGGCCGGCAGTCCGACGAAGTACACTTCGCAGCTCAAAGCTGCCGGACTCACGGTGTTCCACGTCGTTCCGAATCTCCACGGCGCGCTGAAGGCGATCGACGCGGGCGTCGACGGGCTGGTCGTCGAGGGCGGTGAAGGCGGCGGCTTCAAGAACCCGCGCGACGTAGCGACGATGGTGCTGCTGCCGCTGGTCGCGTCGAAGGTGAGCGTGCCGATCCTCGCGGCGGGCGGCTTCGTGGACGGCGCGACGATGGCGGCCGCCTTCGCGCTCGGCGCCGAAGGCATCCAGATGGGGACGCGCATGGTCTCGGCGCTGGAATCGCCCGTGCACGACAACTGGAAGCAGGCCGTCGTTCGCGCGGCCGAAACCGACACCGTGTTCCTGAATCGCCGCGTCGGGCCGGGGCTGCGCGCGCTGCGCACGAAGCACACGGAGTCGTTGGAGGACGCGACGCACAATGTGATGGCCGAGTTCGGCGACCGCGCGAAGCTGATGTCGCTCTACTTCGGCGGCGACCTCGAGGCGTCGATCGCGCTCTCGGGTCAGGTGGCGGGACGCATCGACGCTGTGCGACCGGTGCGCGAGATCGTCCGCGAATGCGCGACCGAGTGTCTCGCCATCCTCGCCCGACTCGCGAAGCGTTACCCGGAGACGCCGCCCGGCTGAGCCTCAGCGGGCGTCGGCGCAGGGAAGATTGCGGTCGGGCGCCAGGGAGTTCCGGACGCGGCCCTCGCTGAGTACGACGAGTGCCGCCGGATCGCGGCGCGCCTCGCGCAGCCGCCCCACGACGAGGCCGTATTCGAGGCCCTGTGCGTCGCGCCAGAAGACGCGGCCCGCCGACTCGCCGACGCGCACGAAGGGGCCGGCGAGGCCGTTCTGCTCGGCGAGCCGCGCCATGCGGTCGACGTGGTCGCTGCGACAGCGGTCGACCGCGCCGCCACCGATCGTCGCGCCGCTCGGCAGCCGGTAGAGCGCGCGGAGGCTCGCGTCGGAGAACCCGCCGCCTGCCAGCAGCATCTTGCCAGCGCGTGCGATCTTCTCGGTCTCGCGCACCATCACGGTGTCGCCCTGGCGCGCGTGACCCTGGAAGCCGAGCGCGTGACCCAGTTCGTGGAGCGCGGTCCCGGCGAGTTCGGCCTCGCTGAGCGGCCGTTGGTGGCCCTGGGTGTCCGGGTTGGTGATCCGCGCGATGCGGATCTTCGCGAGCACCAGCTCGGCGCCCGTGACGTTCGCACCGCGTTGCTGCGAAAGCGGTGCGATCGCACAATCGACGACGGTATTGGCTGTGTCCTGTCCCGCCGCGGTGTCGATGGTGCCGCCGACGAAGCGGATCTCGATGCCGCGCGACACCGCGCCCGCGGGCTCGACGCGCACGCCGAGGCCCGCCCCTTCCCCGGCGCCGTGCGCCGCGTCGAGCGCGCGGCGCTCGGCGTCGCTCGCGTCCGGTGGAAGC
>JAGSPS010000173.1 GCA_018262315.1 Deltaproteobacteria bacterium
GGGAGTTCCGTTCATGAAAGAAAGACGGAAAGCCCAGCGCGGGCGGGGGACGCGGCCGAAACAATCCGCAGGCGGTCTGCCAACTCCCGCCGCGGAGCCACACAGCTGCTTCCGCCGAGGACGTTTCGGACGAGTCCCCCGCCCGCGCGCCTCGCAGCAACGCTCCACGACAAACGCCGTGGGGGCCATCCATCGGGGTCCGTCGAGGACCGCATCGGGAATCTGCTTCACGCCCGCGCCCGTCCCTTGTTGCGATGGGCAGCTTCGCCCTGGCGCTCCAGCAACTCGAAGTCGATCCAGCCGCGCACGAGATCCACCTGCGAGACCGAGACGCGTACCCGATCGCCGAGTGCAAAGCGTTCGCCGCTGCCGCGCGCGATCAGCGCGAGGCGGCTCTCGTCGAACTCGAAGTGCCCGCGCAGCGCGCGCAGCGGCACCAGACCGTCGACGAAGAAGGCGTCGAGCGTGGCGTAGAAGCCGTGGCGAGCGACGCGCGTCACCGTCGCATCGAAGCACTCGCCGAGGCGCTCCCGCATGAACACGCACTTCTTCAGGTCGATCGCCTCGCGTTCGGCCTCCATCGCCGTGCGTTCGCAGAGCGACGTGCGCACGGCCCAGGCCGCCATCCGCTCCGCTCGCGCCTGCGCTCGCATACGCGCTTCGGAGTCGCCACGGAGCGTGTCGCGCAGCGCGCGGTGCACGACCAGGTCGGCGTAGCGGCGGATCGGGGACGTGAAGTGCAGGTAGGCGTCGAAGGCCAGCGCGAAGTGCCCGAGACAGCGCGCGTCATAGCGCGCGGGGCGCATCGAGCGCAGCGCGCTGTAGTGGACGAGCCTCTCCTCGGGACGACCACTCGCGCGCTGCACGGCCGCGGCAATCTCGCGCGACCCGAACGGCGCGTCGCGCGGCAGGTCGAGCAATCCGAACGCATCGAGCAGCGTGCGCAGCCCGGCGAGTGCAGTGGGCGTGGGCGCCTCGTGTACGCGAAAGAGC
Source organism: Deltaproteobacteria bacterium (assembly GCA_018262315.1). Taxonomy (GTDB): domain Bacteria; phylum Myxococcota_A; class UBA9160; order UBA9160; family PR03; genus PR03. The sequence continues at coordinate 994 of JAGSPS010000173.1, forward strand.
GCGGGCACTTCCGCGGCGACCAGACGCTCCGCCACCGCGCGATTGGCGAGCAGCATGGCTTCCTCGACCGCGCGGTGCGCCAGCGTGCGCGGCGCCTCGATGATGTCGGTCGGGTGACCCTCGTCGCCGAGCACGATCTCGGCGCTCGGAAGATCGAAGTCGATGGCGCCGGCCGCGAAGCGGCGCTTCGAGAGCCGCAGCGCCAGAACCGCGAGCCGCTGGAGCTGTTCGGTCACCTCGCCATCCGCCACGTCGGGCGATCGGTTTCCCTCCATGACCTCGGCTGCAGCATCGTAGACGAGCCGCGCGCGGCTGCGGATCACGGCTTCGTGGAAGCGCGCGCCCTCCATCGCGCCGTGCGCGTCGAGCGTCAGCTCTACGGAGAGCGCGAGCCGGTCGACAGCGGGCCGCAGCGAACAGAGTTCGCCCGAGAGCCGCTCGGGCAGCATGGGAATCGCGCGGTCGGGGAAGTAGACGCTGTTCCCGCGGCGCCGTGCTTCGACATCGAGCGCGCCTCCCTCTGGCACGAAGTGCGCAACGTCGGCGATCGCCACCCAAAGCCGGAAGCCGCCGTGCTCGAGAGCCTCGACACACACCGCATCGTCGTGGTCACGTGCAGTGGCGGGATCAAGGGTCACGAACGGGAGCCCGCGCAAGTCGCGGCGTCGCGCGATCTCGGCGGGGTCGAGCGAGTCGGCGGGCGCGGAGGCCTCGGCGATGGCCTCCTTCGAGAACTCCCGGGGCAGGCGGTGGCGCCAGGCAATCGCGCGAAAGTCGGCCTCGGGCGTGCCGGGCGGGCCGAGCACCTCCACGACGCGCGCGAGCGGCGCCAGCGCGCGATGTCCCTTCGGACCGCGCGTTCGAGCGCGTTTCGGCTGCCCGCGCTCGGACGACACGCGCGCCACGACTACGTCTCCGAAGCGCGCGTCGAGCCACGCGCCGCGCGGCACGCGCAGTTCCCACTCCACGTCGTCGCGATACGGCGTCACCACGGCATCTCGACCAGCGCGGCCGAGCACTCCGATCCACTCGCGACGCGCGCCGCCGATCGCTCGCACGACCTCGGCGCGGCCGGGCCGCGGCCCGGCTTCGAGCGGTTCGAGGAGGACGCGCTCACCGTGCAGTGGAAGCGCGCCGTTGATTTCGTAGCGGTTGCCGGAATCGTCGACGGCGACCTGGGTCCCGTCGCGCTGAGCCTCGCAGACAGCCTCGACGAGGCCTCCTTCGCGCACCACGCGCCAGCCGCCGCGCACGCGTTCGACACGACCGTCGCGCTCGAGGCGTCGCAGCACGTCGCCCAGCGCGCGCGTGCCTGCGCGACCGACATGGAGTGCGCGAGCCAGCGTGAACGTCGCGAGCACGGGCCGCTCGCGGCGGTCGAGGAGGCGTAGCACGCTGTCGGCCGAGATCGGCATGAGCGCGACAGCGTAGCGGCGAGGGGATTGGGAACGCGGAGTGATTTCGCGCGCCCCGGGTGCGTTGACGGCCGTTGGAAGCCGACCTAGGTTCGGCGGCCCTCCATTGCCCGGGTGGCGGAATTGGTAGACGCGCTAGCCTCAGGAGCTAGTGAGGGAAACCTCGTGCTGGTTCGAATCCAGTCCCGGGCACCAGGCGTCTAGCGCTTCTCGCGCGACGCGAGGCGGGTTGGCCCCCGGCGCCAATCGCGCGGGGCAAACGGTTCGCTCCTTGCTCCATTCCTGCGTTGGCAAAAGCGGCTCGAACGAGCCAGCTGGCTTGACCCGAGCGCCACTGCGCTTAGCGTTCCAACTCTTGCGGGATCCAGCTCGGGGGTGACTTGTCTGAAGAAGCGCATCGGGTCGTGATCGGAGCGGGCGGCGAGCGCATCGAGGTTGGCGAGGTGCTGCCGCTGCTGCCGGTTCGCGATGCAGTGGTTTTCCCGGGCGTGACGCGCCCCCTCGCGATCGGCCGCGCCAAGTCGCTCGCGGCTCTCGCCTCGGCGGGCCAGGGTGGACTCCTGGTGATCGCCAGTCAGCGCGAGGCCGAGACCGAGGATCCCCGCCTCGAAGATCTCCATCCGGTCGCATGCATCGTGCGCGTAGCCCGCGTGATCGACGCGCGTGGCGACGGCAAGCAGGCGATCGTGGTCGGTGTCGCGCGCGCCCGGCTCGTCGATGCGGTCACGAACGAACCTTGTCTGCGCGTTCGGATCGAGCCGCTCGCGGAGATCGACGAACCGTCGCCCACGCGCGATTCCGCCTGGAAGCAGGTGATCGCCAAGGCGCAGCGCATCATCGATCTCCGCGAAGATCTCCCCGAAGAATGGAAGAGCTTCGTTGCCGGCCTGCCGAGCCCCGGCCTGCTCACCGATCTCGTCGCCTCGACGCTACCGCTCGCTCCGGAAGAGCAGGTCGCGCTGCTCGGTGAGCCCAACGTCGCGCGACGTCTCGAACGCGTGACCGCACACCTCGACCGCGAGGTGACGATTGCGGAGACACAGCAACGACTCGCCGAGCAGTCGGGTGCGGGTGAGGGGGATCCGAAGCGGCGTGAAAAGCTGCTGCGTCGACGGATGCGCGAGATCCAATCGGAGATCGGCGAGGGCGACGCGGGATCGCAGGAGGTGGACGAGCTTCGCGAGCGCATCGAGGCTGCGCAGCTCCCGCCGGAGGCCGCTGCCCAGGCCGAGCGTGAACTCAAGCGCCTCTCCGCGCTTCCCCAGCATGCACCGGATCGCCATCTCGTTCGAACCTACCTCGAGTGGATGGCAGATCTCCCGTGGGCGATCGAAACCGAAGACAAACTCGAGCTTCGCGAGGCACGCGCGATTCTCGACGAAGACCACTACGACCTCGAGAAGGTGAAAGAGCGCATTCTCGAGTACCTCGCGGTACGCAAACTCGCTCCGGACGCAAAGGGACCCATTCTCTGCTTCGTCGGTCCGCCGGGGGTCGGAAAGACGTCACTCGGCCGTTCGATCGCCCGCGCGATGGATCGCCATTTCGTGCGTGCGTCGCTCGGCGGTGTTCGCGACGAGGCGGAGATCCGCGGCCACCGGCGCACCTATGTCGGCGCGATGCCAGGTCGGATCCTGCAGAGTCTGCGGCGCGCGGGCTCGCGAAATCCCGTGTTCCTGCTCGACGAGGTCGACAAGCTCGGCGCCGACTTTCGGGGTGACCCGTCCTCCGCGCTGCTCGAAGTGCTCGACCCGGAGCAGAATTACACTTTCAGCGATCACTACCTGGAAGTCGCGTTCGATCTCTCGCGGGTGTTCTTCATCGCGACGGCCAACACGCTCTCCACGATCCCGCCGGCACTGCTCGACCGCATGGAGGTGATCGAACTCCCCGGCTACACGGACCGCGAGAAGCTGCTGATCGCGCGCAACCATCTGCTGCCGAAACAGATCGACGCACATGGGCTGCGGCCCGAGCAGATCGACGTCGGGGACGACGCCGTCGAGAAGGTCGTCCGCGAGTACACGCGGGAGGCGGGCGTGCGAAATCTCGATCGCCACTTCGCGAACCTGATGCGCAAGGCAGCGCGTCGCGTGGCCGAGACGAAGCCAACCGAAGCCGTGCGCGTCGACGCGGGTTTCGTGTCCGAGGCTCTCGGCGCACCGCCGCATCTGCCGGAGACCGCGGAGCGCACCACCCAGGCCGGCGTGGTGGTGGGACTCGCCCGAACCAACCACGGCGGCGACATCCTGTTCATCGAAGCGACCGCGATGCCCGGGGGCAAGGACGTGCGGCTCCGCCTCACCGGGCAACTCGGCGACGTGATGAAGGAATCGGCGGAGGCGGCGCTCTCGTGGGTGCGTGCCAATGCCGAGACTCTCGGGATCCACTCCAAGGCACTCGAGGGTGGCGAGATCCACCTGCACGTACCGGCGGGGGCCGTCCCCAAGGATGGGCCGTCCGCAGGCATCGCACTCGTGACGGCACTCGTCTCGGTGCTCACCGGCCGGCGCGCACGGGGTGACGTCGCCATGACCGGGGAGATTTCGTTGCGCGGGCGGGTCCTGCCCGTGGGCGGCGTCAAGGACAAGGTGCTCGCAGCGGCTCGCGCCGGCATCAAGACCGTGGTTCTGCCGCGCCGCAACGAGAAAGACCTGGTCGACGTGCCCGACGAAGTGCGACGCGAGGTCGATATCCGCGCGGTCGATGCGATCGAAGAAGTGCTCGGCATCGCGCTCGAGCCTGCGGTGAGCTGAGAGCGGATCCCAGGACTCGCACTCAGAGCAGAGACGCGCATGAGCAATGACAGCAGGTACGTCGCGGGCATCGTGCACCACGACGCGTTCGATGATCTCGAGCGTTGTATCGCGAGCTTGCGCCAGCAAACGGCGCGTGCCGCCGCCGTCGCGGTGGTCGACACAGGCGCCGATCCGGCGCGTCTCGCGGCGCTCGCCGAGCGGAATCGCGACGTCGCGTTCCTGCCTCGCCCCAACCTCGGCTACGGCGCCGGCGCGAACTACGCGCTGCGATGGACTTCGGAGCACTTCCGCGAGGTTCCCCATGCCCTGATCCTCAACCCGGACATCGAATTGGAACCTGGCTTCGCGGCGGTTCTGCTCCGGGAAATGGCGCTGCGCCCAAGAACTGCCCTGGCTTCCGGCAAGCTACTGCGGCCCGGCGGGCTGCTGCTCGATAGCGCCGGGATTCGCATGCCACGCCACCGTCGAGCGCGCGACCGCGGCAGCGAAGAGCCGGACCGGGGTCTCTACGATCGGCCCGAGCTGGTTTTCGGCGTGAGCGGAGCGGCGATGCTGTTGCGTCGCGCCGCTCTCGTCGATCTCGCACTCGATGGCGAAGTCTTCGACGAGGATTTCTTCGCCTACCAGGACGATACGGACCTTGCTTGGCGCGCCCAGAGACTCGGCTACGAAGTGCTCTATCACCCGGATGCGCGCGCGATCCACGGGCGGCGTTGGCGTCGCGAGCGACGCGGCACGATCGAACCGTGGGTACGCCAGCATTCGTTCAAGAATCACTACCTGCAGATCGTGAAGAACGAACCGGTTGGGCAGTTCGTTCGGAACCTGCCGGTCCTGATCGTGTGGGAGCTACTGCGGCTGGGATACGCGGTGGCGCGCGATCGGGAGATTCTTCCCGGCTATTGGCAGGCCGTGCGGGGTCTGCCGCGAGCTTGGCACAAACGAAAACTCCTGCAGGCACGTCTGCACGAACGCGGCGACGGCCCTCTCCTACCTGTTGCGTGAAGCTCCCCGCGGCCCTGCTCAGGCGTGGCTCGGCACCGCTGTGCAGACGGTCTCGCACACCGAGTCGCCGCCCTGCACCGGACCGAAATTGCCAAGGAACGTGCGGCAGGAGCGCAGCGGAGAACCGTTCCACACTTGATCGAGTTCTTGCTCGACGAGGTTGCCGAGCTTGAAACGGTCGCCGGTCACGACGCAGCATGGGAAGACGTCGCCATTCCAGTTGACCACGCCTACTGTGAACGGCTGCCTGCAGACAGGGTGCAGCATGGGATGCAACTCGAAGGGCGCCAGGTTCTCATTGACCTGATTGGGATGCCAATACGGCGTCGACGGGGGCGCTGAGAGAATCGGGGACCACTCCTTCGCGTACCGAGTTTGAAACTCGTCGGGGGCCGAGAGCAGTTTGAACCAGATCTCCACCCCGATGTCTTTCGCGACTTCTCTGGCCGCCTCGATCTCGTGTTCGTTGAAGCGATTGAGATAGAACGCCCAGAGCAAGCCGGGGGTTTCCATCCGGAGGCGGTCGCGAGCGCGAACGAGCTGTCGCAAATTACCGAGTGCCCGCTCGACGTTGCCGCCTACGCGGTACTTCTCGTAACTCTCCTGAGTCACGCCGTCGATCGACGCGAACAGCGAGAACAGTCCGGATCGGACGATTTCTTCAGCCTCGCGGTCCGAGAAGTCGCGGAGGCTC
>JAGSPS010000427.1 GCA_018262315.1 Deltaproteobacteria bacterium
GGAAAGCCCAGCGCGGGCGGGGGACTCGGCCGAAACAATCCGCAGGCGGTCTGCCAACTCTCGCCGCGAAGCCGCTGGCCTCCGTCCGCCGAGGACGTTCTGGACGAACGTCACGCCCCCGCGCGTCACGCATCCGCTTCCGAGAGACGCGGTCCATCGTCGAGAGCTTCCTAGGGCGAGTCGTCCTCGAGAGAGGCGTGCTCGAGGGAGAGTCCGCGGGTCTCGGGGACGACGGCCAGGAAGATCGCGAGCGCGGGCAGCAGCGTCGCGACCGACAGCACCGCGATCGCGTTGCCGAGGCTGCCGAGCGGCGCGGCGAGGGCGCTCAAACCGAACATCGCAAAGACGCCGGCGGCCGCGTTCATCAGTCGCGCGGCGCCGAGGTAGGTGGCGCGCAGCGTCGTCGGGAAGAGTTCGGCGTCGATGCAGCGATCCGCGACCGAGAACATCGCCGTCGTGATCTGGTTCGCGGCCATCAGCGCGACCAGCATCGGCAGCGGCGAGAGCGCAGCGCTGCCGGGCGGCACGAAGTAGAACGCGACGCCGCTCGTGACGGAGAGCGTCACGCCGACCACCGACGTCGGCCGGCGTCCCCAGCGATTGGTGAGGCGCGCGCCGAGCGGGTTGCCGACGATGCCGATGCCGCCGCCGAGGAAGTAGACGAGGCTCGCCGTCGCGGGCGAGAGTTCGAGCGTCTTCACCATGTGGTAGTAGGGCCAGGTGGAGGTCGCCGCGAGCGCGACGGGTTTCAGCATGGCGACGGCGAGCAGGCCGATCGCGCGGCGCCGGTAGGCGCCGCGGAACAGGTCGCCCGCGCGTGTGGCGGCGACGCGGCCGCGGTCGCGTGCGGTCGTGAAGCGCTCCGTCTCGGCGAGTCGCGCGCGCACGAACGGAATCGCGAGCACCGGGATCGCGGCGAGACCCCAGAACGCGCGCCAGCCGCCCGGCAGCAAGGGAACCATCGCCCCGACCGTCAGCGCAAGTGCACCGCCGAGCGACGCGTAGACGCCGAACCAGGCCTGCCCCGAGGCGCGACCCGCTTCGGAACTCCGCTCCGCCACCGCGACCGCGAGCGCCGTGATGAGGGCTCCGAGCAATGCATTGACGCCGATCTGCGGCAGCACGTAGAGCGGAACGCCCGTGGCCAACGCGGACAGCAACGCAAGTGGTGGGATGCCCGCGAACGCGAAGAGGAGCACGCGCCGCCGGCCGTAACGATCGGCGAGGCGCGTGAGCGCTGCGGTGCCGAACGACCCGAGCGCGATCCATCCCGCGATCGCCGTGATGGCGGCGTCGTCGAGTCCGAACTCGGCGGCGAGAAACGGCGCCGCGAGCCCGCCCAGCGCCTGGACGTAGAAGCCGTAGACGATCAGCGCGAAGAGCAGGCGCACGTGCGCTTCAGCGCGCCGCGCGGTCGCGCCGATCGGCCGACAACCGAGAAAACGCGCCCGGATTCGCCGCCGTCATGCGCGCGGCAGCTTATCCGGATGCGCCGTTCGTGGGTAGCGCAGCGACGCGGCGTGGTAGGCTCGCGAAGCCGCGAGGCTCCGAACGACGGCATGCGTGCACGACCACCACATCCATCTCCTCGCAACCGCCGCGGCGCTCCAGTCCGCGCAATGCGGCCCGCACGACGCGCGCGACCGGGCCGGCCTCGCGCGCGCGCTGCGCGCGCACGCGCCCGACGCGCGGGGCTGGCTGCGCGGCGTTGGCTACTACGAGTCCGTCGCCGGCGCGCTGGACCGCGTGGCGCTCGATGCGGTGCGCGCCGACGTCCCGATCCGCGTGCAGCACCGCAGCGGTCAACTGTGGATGTTGAACTCGCTCGCGATCGAGCGGCTCGACCTCGACCGCGACGTGCAGACGCCGAGCGGCGTCGAGCGCGACGGGGCTGGGCGCGCGACGGGCCGCGTCTATCGCGCCGATGCGTGGCTCCGCGAGCGGCTCGGTCCGGTCGCGCCGCCGAGCCTCGCGGAAGTTTCGCGTCGATTGACGGCGCTCGGAGTCGAAGCCGTCACCGATGCGACGCCGACCAACGGCCCCGACGAACTCACCGCGTTCGCCGCGGCGCGCGAGTGCGGAGAGCTGTCGCAGCGCGTGATCGTGATGGGAACGCTCGCGCTGTCCGATCTCGCGCCGCCGCCCGGCATCGAGATTGGCCCGGTGAAGATCCATCTCGCCGAGGCGGAGCTGCCGGAACTCGACGAGGTGATCGCGACGATTCGCGCGGCGCACGCGCGCGGGCGGAACGCGGCGATCCATGCGGTCACGCGCGTCGAGCTGGTGTTTGCGCTGGCGGCGTACGAAGCAACGGGTGTCCAGGCGGGGGATCGCCTCGAGCACGTACACATCGCGCCGCCGGAGTGCGTCGTGGCGATCGCGCGGATGGGGCTCACTGTTTGTCTGAACGACGCGCTGGTGCGTTCCCGCCATGACGAGTGGCGTCGCGACCTGGAGCCGGAAGATTGGGCGGTGATCGGACGCGCGGACACCTTTGCGCGCGCTGGCAT
>JAGSPS010000428.1 GCA_018262315.1 Deltaproteobacteria bacterium
GATCGCGAAGAACGCGATCCTGATCGTCGAGTTCGCGAAGGCGGAGCTCGAGGCGGGCGGCAAGACCGCGACCGACGCGGCGCTGGCCGGCGCGAAGAGCCGCCTGCGACCGATCCTGATGACGAGCTTCGCGTTCATCCTCGGCTGCGTGCCGCTGTGGACCGCATCGGGCTCCGGCGCGATCTCGCGCCAGAGCATCGGCACGACCGTGATCGCCGGCATGCTCGCCGCGACCGGCATCGCGATCTTCATCGTGCCCGTGCTCTTCGTGCTCGTCGAGCGTTTCGCGGGCGGCGGCGAGCACGCTGCGACACCGCCCACGGCGCCGGACGCGCCCGCGCCGAAGCCAGGGGAGGGCGGTCACTGATGCGCGTGCGCCGCCCCGTCGCCGCGCTCGTCGCGCTCGCCTTCGGCACCGCCTGCGCGGTCGGACCGAAGTACGTGCGGCCGCCGATCGCGGCGCCCGACGACTATCGCGGCCAGGTCGCCGTGCTCGAGGCCACCTCGATCGCCGATCTCCCGTGGTGGGAGGTCTTCGACGACCCCGTCCTGCAGCAGCTCGTCACGGAAGCGCTCGCGGCCAACTACGACCTGAAGATCGCGGCGCACCGCGTGCTGCAGGCGAAGGCGCTGCTCGGTGTCGCGCGCTCGCCGTTCTATCCGCAGATCGACTACGGAGGCGCCGCGGGACGCCAGCGAACGCCCGAGCTGCTCGACACGCCGGGGGCCACCTACGACCTCTTCTACGGCGCCTTCTCGCTGGCCTGGGAGCTCGACGTCTGGGGCCGCATCCGGCGTTCGAGCGAAGCGGCGCAGGAGGCGCTGTTCGCGACCGAGGAGTTCCGCCGCGGCGTGCTGCTCTCGCTCGCCACCGGCGTGGCCGAGGCGTACCTGTCGCTGCTCGAGCTCGACCGCGAGCTGGAGATCGCCATCGCGACGACCGCGTCGTTCCAGGAGACGCTCGACCTGTTCACGCGGCGCTTCGAGGGCGGCGTCGGCAACAAGCTCCAGGTGGCGCGAGCCCAGGCGGCGCTCGCGCTGACGCAGGCGCAGATCCCGGACCTCGAGCGCCGCATCGTCGTCCAGGAGAACGCGATCAGCGTGCTGCTCGGACGCAACCCGGGACCGATCCCGCGCGGTACGGCGCTGGTCGATCGCGACGCGCCGCCGGCGACGCCGCCGGGTCTTCCGTCCGCGCTGCTCGAGCGCCGTCCCGACATCCTGCAAGCCGAGCACGAGATGGCGAGCGCGAACGCGCAGGTCGGCGTCGCAGTCGCGAACTTCTTCCCGCGCATCGGGCTCACCGCGCTCTACGGCGGCCAGAGCACCGAGCTCTCCGACATCGCAAAGGGAGCCTTCAGCATCTGGAACGTCGCGGGCAACGTCGCGGGCCCGCTCTTCCAGGGCTTCTCGCTGTACCAGCAGTGGCGCGGGCAGAAGGAGTTCTGGGAGGAGACGCGCGCAAGCTACGAGCAGACGGTGATCACCGCATTTGCCGAGGTATCGAACACTCTGACGGCGCAGACCAAGTTCGCCGAGGTGCGCACCGCGCGGGAAGTCTCGGTGCGCGCCTACCAGGAAGCGGTCCGCCTCTCGCGGATCCGCTACGACTCGGGGCTGGCGGGCTACTTCGAAGTGCTCGACGCCCAGCAGCAGCTCTTCCCGGCGGAGATCACGCTCGCGCAGGTGCAGCTGAACCAGCTGCTGACGGTCGTGACGTTGTACCGCGCGCTCGGCGGCGGCTGGCAACTCAGCGACGAGCAGTGGAGCCAGATGCAGACGGTGCCGCCTCCGCCGCCGTAAGTCGCTCGCTGCCCGCGCCGGCACCGACCTGCTGCTCACGTTCGCGCTGAAGCTCGCCGTCGTCGAGCCGCGCGCGGGAGGAACGCGATGAGAATTCCGGCTCAGGGTTGGTCGAAGGAACAGATCTTCGAGGCGCTCGAGCAGTTCCGTGCGGGCGACATGCCGTGGCGCGACGGACGCACCTGGGCGTATGTCTACGATCCCGGACCCGAAGCCGAGGAGGTCATCAAGCGGGCCTTCACGATGTACCTCAGCGAGAACGCGCTCGACCCGACCGTGTTCCCGAGCACGTTGCGGATGGAGAACGAGCTGATCGCGATGGCGGCGGCGCATCTCTCCGGCGACGAGCAGGTGGCCGGCAACTTCACCAGCGGCGGAACCGAGAGCATCATCCTCGCGGTCAAGACCGCGCGCGACCGTGCCCGGGCGTTGCAGCCGCAGATCCGCGAACCCGAGATCGTGTTGCCGGCGACCGCGCACGCGGCGTTCCACAAGGCCGCGCACTACCTGGACATGAAGGTCGTGCTGGCGCCCGTGGACCCGAAGTCCTTCAAGGCGGACGTCGCCGCGGTGCGCGCCGCGATCACACCGAACACGATCCTGCTGGTGGGCTCGGCCGTCTCGTACGCGCACGGCGTCGTCGATCCGATCGAGGAACTCGGCCAGCTCGCGCTCGAGAAGAATCTGCTGTTCCACGTCGACGGCT
>JAGSPS010000174.1 GCA_018262315.1 Deltaproteobacteria bacterium
CGACGCCGGCTGCTGGACGCGATCGAACGCGAACGCTGAACAGGAACGCCGGCGCGACGTCGACCAGCGGATCGGCGCGCAGCCGGTGGACTTCCTCCGCCGTGTACGGGACGAAGTCGGCCGGCAGGTTTGCGGCGTCGAAGCGGCGCAGCGTCCAGCCGAGCAGCGCCGCGAGATCCGTGTCCGCGAGCTGTGCGTTCGCGACACCCGGCACGCGAACCAGGAACGCGCGCCCTTCCGGCACTTGCAGGAAGCGAGCCACCGAGCCGGCGAGCGCCGGCACCTTGCCCGCCGATGCCGTGCCGTCGGCGAGGTGACAGCCCTGGCAGTTCAGCGTGTAGTTCGTTGCGGGCGAGTACGCGTGCGCGGCCGTGGTGGCGCTCGTCAGAACGAATAGTACGAGCCATGCGCGCACGGCGGCTACGACTCGGTTGCTACACCGAGCACGATCGCCACGGTGCTGCTGTAGGCCGCCGTCGAGGTGCCCATGCACCAGTTGATGTCGTTGGACCTGCCGGCGAGATAGACCGGGCGGTCGCCCTCGTTGCGATTGCAGATGCAGCGACCGCAGAAGCTGGTTCCGCAGCAGTCGTTGTAGGAGATGATGTAGTCCTTGCCGTCCACCGGATGGCGACAGGTGCCGATCCAAGTGACGCGCGACATCTCGGTGCCGGGCGGGCAACTCGAGTGGGTGCCGCCGCAGCAGGCGGAGAGGAAGCCGTCGATCGCGCAGTAGCGCCAGTACTCGCAGTTCGTCGGATCGCCCGCCGCGCCCTGGAGCTTCGACTCGTCGGGCCCCGCTTCGCGCGGCGATTCCGCCCCCGCGCGCGCGACCGGAAGCAGCGGCAGCGACGCCGCACCGAAGAGCGCCGTCCCCATGCGCGCGAGGAATCCGCGCCGCGACGTGGTGCTCGCCAGCCGGCGCGCCGCCGCTTCGAGCCAGCTGTCGACGTTTCGTTCCGCCATCGGCTAAGCCGCTCCTTTGCGCTCGCGCGCCACCCACTCCTGGATCGACGCCACACCCAGCGCCTTCGCTTCGAGGAGGCTTTCGAGGTGCTCGCGCGAGTTCACGAGACCCGACGCGCGCACGACCCCGGCGGCGTCGATCAGCACCGCCCACGGCAACTTGCCGACGCGATACGCAATGCCGAGCTGCGCCGACAGCAGATACGGAAACGTCAGTTTTTCGCGTGCGACGAACGCCTCGTGCTCGGCGCGCGGACCGTCGCTCGCGAACAGCACGCGCAGGCGGCCGGCCTCGGCATTCGCGAGCGAGCCCAGCGCCGGCAGCAGCGCCTTGCAGACCGGGCAGCTCGGGGAGAGGAAGAAGAGCAGCGTGTCGCGACCGTCCGCTGCGACCTCGCCGACCGCGTGCGGAACCCCGGCGAGGTCGGTCGCGGCGAGGACGGGCGCCGCGACGCCGACCTTCGCGCCCGACGCGAGCGAGAGCGCGCCGGCCGGCGCGACGCGTTCGTGGAGCACGCCGATCTGGCGCACCAGTGCGACCACTACGGCCGCGAGCACCAGCACCGCGACCCAGAGCAGCGCGTTGGAGACCAGCAGCGCCTCGTTCACGTGCCCTCCTCCCGCAGTCGCGCGATCGCCGGTGCGTTCGCCAGCAGGCGATGCACGGCGAGCCACGTGGCCGCGAGCACCGCGATGCCGCCGCCCACCGTGAGCGCGTCCACCCAGACGAGCGGTCTCGACGCGGCGCCGCCGCGACACACGAGCGCCGCCGCGAGGAGCAGCGCGTTGCGAGCCAGCAGCCACTCCGAGAGCGGCTGGCGCGACGCCGGGCCGCCGCAGCCGCACTCGATGTCGCGGCGGCCGCGGGCGAGGTTCACGGCGATCGCGGCGCCGTAGAGCGCGAGCAGCGCGGCGCTCGCGACGAGCGCCGTTGCGCGCAGCTCGAGCGCGGCCGGTGCGCCGAGCGCGATGGCCAGCGCGGCTTCGCTGCTGGCGAGCAGCGCCGCGATCGCGCCGGCAAGGCGCTCGGGCAGCAGCGCGTAACCGATCAGTGCCGCGCGGAACCCGTTGAAGTCGCGCGCCTTCTCGAAGGCGGTGGCGCCGAAGAGCAACGCGAGACCGCCGCGCAACACGACTTCGATGGCGGGATCGAGCACGCTGGCACCGCCTCCCGCCGGCTCATGGAGCCGCCACGTAGCTGGTGGCGATGCCCACTTCCGAGACATCGCGCAGGTAGGCGCCGCTGCGCGCATCGTAGACGGCGAGCGTCGCGGGGAACGCGGTGGCGGCGACCAGCACCGGCGCGTCGTCCTGGGTGACGGCGATGCGTTCGACGCCGTGGTTGGGCAACGCGCGCTGCAACAGCCAGTCGATCGCGCCGCCCGGCGGCATCGCGATCCGCTCCAGTACGAAGCTCGCGGTCGGGTTGCGCAGGTCGATGCGTTCCACGCGCTCGCGTTTGTCCACGTCGTAGACGAAGACCTTCGTGCCCGGTGCCTTGTGCGTGTCCACGCCACCCTGGTGCATCAGTGCGTAGAGACGGCCGGTCGCCGCGTGCAGCGCGAGTTGTTGCATGCCGCCGACGCGCCACGACTCCTTGCGGTCGGCGTCGCTGAGCAGCGACCATGGTTCGGCGAAGCGCAACGCCGGACCCGAGACATCGACGGGATGCACGACGCCTTCGAACGAGACGAAGAACCACTGGTCGCCGCGGCGCGCCGCCTTCTCGGTGACGGGATCGGCCTTCGGATCGAACCAGATTTCAGTGTGCGCCTTCGACGCCTCGCGGCCGCGCTCGTCGAGCGTGACGACGAGCGCCGTGCCGTTGGCGCAGAGCGACAGGAAGCGCCGGGTTCCCGCGGCGTAGACGAGGCTGCAGCCGGGTGTGTCGATCTCGGCGACGAAGCGGCGCTCGGCGACATCGACGATGCTCAGCGACGTCGCGGGATTCATGTTGAAGACCGCGAAGAAGCGGCCGTCGTCGGAGAGCGCCGAGCCAGCCACCCACGAGGTGTGCTCGCAGCGCTTCGGCGGGATCACCACCTCGCCCTTCGGCTGCAAGGTGAGCGCGTCGGTGATCGACACGATGTCGGTGCGTTCGCCGCGCGTGCCGCGCGCGTAATAGGTCTCGGCCTGGTAGAACTCGCGACCGTCGCGCGAGCGCTGCGGCGCGAGGATGCCGCTGCCACCGCCGGGCAGCATCCCGAGGAAGCTACCGCCGTCGGCGTCGATGAGCGCCGCGCGCTTCAGCAGGATGTCGCTCACCCAGACCCAGTGCGGACCGGGCTGCGCGGGGAGCGTCCGGACCTGCCCGAGCGGCTCGGCGGCGCGGGCGGCCGGAACGGACGCGCACGACGCGACGAGTGCGAGCGTCGCAACGGATCGGAGGAACGCGAGGCACCTGCGCATGGCGCGCCAGCCTACCAGCAGAGCTTGCGCGTAGTAAGGGGCACGTGCGCGGCACGTGTGCGCCCCGCCGCCTCGACGCCACCGGCCTCGATCATCCCGACGCGGTCGTGTATCGCGTGGTGTGGCGCTCGAGCAGGCCGCTGGGCGGTGCATCGAGCGGGGAATCCGTATCCTGCGCGCATGGCGGAGACCCAGAGCGCGAGCGCGGCCCTTCATCCCGGCGTTCCCTACGCGAGCACCGTGGTCGCGCTGGAGCGCGCGGACTTCGAGATGATCCGCCGCACCGTCGCGGCGCTGTTCCGCATTGCCCATGAAGCGGCGTACCAGGCACAGGTCGACGCCGGCGCCGACGAAGTGGCGCGGCACCGCATCGCGAACACCGCCGTCTTCATGGGCTACGACTTCCATCTGACGCCCGACGGCCCGCGGCTGATCGAGATCAACACCAACGCGGGCGGCGCGCTGCTGAATGGGCTCCACACCGCAAGCCTCTGCGATCGCGTGAAGCTCGCCTGCCTGTGCTCGGAGCTGGTCCCCGTCGAGACGATGCGGGCGCGCATCGTCGCAACCTTCGAGGCCGAGCTGCGTGCGGCACGTCCCGGCGCCTCGCTCCGGCTCGTGGCGATCGCCGACGACCATCCCGAGGAACAGTTCCTGCGCCCCGAGTTCGAGCTGTTCCGCCAGCTCTTTGCGCTTTCCGGCATCGAGGCGCAGGTGTGCGACGTGCGCGATCTCGCGTACGACGGCGCGGACCTCACGCTCGGCGGGCGCCGCCTCGACCTCGTCTACCTGCGCGACACCGATTGGCGCTTCGAACAAGAGCGCAGTCGCTCGCTGCGCGCGGCGTACCTCGCCGACGCGGTGGTCGTGACGCCGTCGCCGCGCGAGCACCATCTGCTGGCGAACAAGCAGCGGCTCACGCTGTTCTCGTCTGCGGATGCGCTGCAAGGCATCGGCGCGAAGCATGACGAGATCGCGCTGCTCACGGCGGTGATTCCCGAGACGCGCCTGCTCGACGCGATGGGCCTCGAGGACGCGTGGCGCACGCGGCGCGAATGGGTGTTCAAGCCGGCGGCTGCCTACGCGAGCCACGCCGTCTACCGCGGCGACAAGATCTCACGCCGGAAGCTCGAGGAGATCGCGCAGCTGGGCGGTTTCGTCGCGCAGCGCCGCGTCGAGCCGGGTGAGGTCGGTGTCGCCACGGTCGACGGACGACGAAGCATGAAGTTCGACGTGCGCGCCTACGCCTACCGCGACGAGGTATTGCTGCTCGGCGCACGCGCCTACCAGGGACAAGTCACCAACCTGCGAACGCCCGGCGGCGGCTTCTCGGCCATCTGCGTCGTGCGCGACGACGCGGGGCGCCAGCAGTAGAACGGCCGAGGGAGGCATTCGCCCAACCCTCGGCCTTCTTCGATGACTCGCTGCGAGGAATCAGTGGCGCGCCCGGCATGACTCGAACATGCGACCTCTAGGTCCGCAACCTAGCGCTCTATCCAACTGAGCTACGGGCGCGCGAGAAATCGGAAACTAGCGGAATCCGGAGTCCCAGAAAGCCTGGCGGAGAGAGTGGGATTCGAACCCACGGAACCCTTTCGGGTTCACGCACTTTCCAGGCGCGTGCCTTCAGCCACTCGGCCATCTCTCCGGATAGGAAGTCGTGTTGCCACCTGGGGCGCGAGCCTCCTGGGACTTCGCGCGCCTTCTAATGTAGGGATGGCGGAGAGGGAGGGATTCGAACCCTCGGTACGGTTTCCCGTACGCAGGTTTAGCAAACCTGTGCCTTAAGCCACTCGGCCACCTCTCCGCGCGTCAGGAGCTTCGCTCGTCTGCGGCTCGCTGCGCGCCGGCACTCGGCCGGCTTGCGAAGCGGCGCAAGATAGCGGCCGAGCACGCCGCTCGCAGGGTCGCGCGCGAGCCTTGGGATGGCGCCTTCGATGGCGGAGAGGGAGGGATTCGAACCCTCGAGACGCTTTCGCGCCTGGCGGTTTTCAAGACCGCTGCCATCGACCACTCGGCCACCTCTCCGCGCGACCAAAGGCTAGCGGCAAGGGCACCCCGTCAGCGACGCGGGCACGCGGCGGCGTCGCGGATGCGGCGGGCCGCAGCGAGGTGCGCGCCCTCGGCGTCGATCTCCGCGACGCTTCGCGGCCGTCCGTTGCCCGAACCGCAGAACAGCACGTAGTGAACCGACGCCCAATTGGTGCCGCCGCTGCGCGGGTCGGGCGGAACGCCGAGGCGCTCGGCGAGCGCGATCGAGCCTTCTCCGACCGGCAGCTCGGGCGCCGCGACGTCCGCGAAGATCGCCGCGGACGACCGCGTGCTGCCGTCACCCGCGTCGCGCGTCACGAGCGCGAAGTCACCGAGCTTGCATCCGAGTTCCGTCACGAACTGCTCTTGCAGCGCCAGATACGGAACCGTGACCGCATCGACGTAGCGCTGCGGATCGGCGAGTTCCTTGTCGGGATCCGCGAGACTCGTCTGCGATACATGAAAGCCCGGTGCGGGATCGCCCTCGCCCTGCACCACCGGTTCGCCGCCCGGCGTTCCGTCCTCGGTGACGATGCCCCACCAGTTTCCCGACGCACCAGCGTGTTGCAGGCGGTCGAGGCCCGGTGCGTCGTCCGGGTGATACGCGCGCAACGCGCCGTCGGCGTCGACCCGCATGGCGGCCACGAACTCGACGCTGGTCGGGGCGCCGTAGATGCGCTCGACCATGCGCCCGCCGATGCGCCGCGTCTCGACGGTCACCGGCTTGCACTCCGTTTCCGCGGGCGCGGGTTGCGCGAGCGACGAGCGCGCGACACCAGCGATCAGCGCGACGACGGCGCGCCTCAGGCGTAGTCGGGCGCGTTGCCGGGCTTCCACTTGATGTTGCAGCCGATGCTCGGCTTCTGGTCGGCGGGCACCGCCACGCCGGCGAGCACCGCGTCGGCGGCCGCGCGCAGGTCGCCGCCCGTGACGGAGATCTTCGAGTTGGGGCGACTCGCGTCGAACTGGCCGCGGTAGACCAGTCTGCGCGCGCCGTCGAAGAGGAAGAAGTCCGGCGTGCAGGCGGCGCGATACGCCTTCGCGACCGTCTGGCTCGCGTCGTAGAGATACGGAAACACGTAGCCGAAGCGGCGTGCGTCCTTCGCCATCTCGGCTGGACTGTCTTCGGGATGCGCGTCGGTGTCGTTGGCGTTGATCGCGACGATCGCGAGCCCGCGGGCCTGGTACTCGGTTGCGAACTTCGCGAAGCCGCTGCGGATGTGCTGCACATAGGGACAGTGGTTGCAGAGGAATGCGACCAGCAACGCCGGGGAGTCGCGGAAATCGCCGAGCGCGACGAGCTTGCCGTTCGCGTCGGGCAGCGCGAATGCCGGCGCCTGGGTGCCGAGCGCGAGCATCGTCGAAGGAGTCAGCGCCATGGGCGCGATCGTAGCTTGAGCCTGGCGCGAGCCCCAAGGCCGAGGGATCCTCGCGCGCCATGCAAGAAAC
>JAGSPS010000429.1 GCA_018262315.1 Deltaproteobacteria bacterium
CAAGGTCGTGCGCACCGCGCTCCAGAACGCAGCGAGCGTCTCCGCTCTGCTGCTCACCACCGAGGCGATGATCGCCGAGAAGCCGGAGCCGAAGAAGGCCGGCGGCGGCGGTGGCGGCGGCATGCCGGGTGGCATGGGCGGCATGGGCGGCATGGGCGGTGGAGACATGGACTTCTAGCTGAAGGCTCGCCGCAAGGAGGCCGACGCCCGTCGGCCTCCGCGCAGCGAGGCGCAGCCAAGCGGAGTTCATCAGGCTCGCGGGCGCGTCTGCAACGAAGGCGGCCCCTCGTCCTCACGGACGGGGGGCCGCTCCCATTCTCGGCCCCGGCATCGGCTGCTCGGTGCTCGCTACCAGCCCTCGTCGGGATCGGGAACGTCGCCTCTCAGCATCTCGATGTCCGCCTGGTCGCGAAGCCGCATGCTCTTTCGCCGCGAAGGATCCGCGGCGGCGCGCTCCTTCATGGCGAGGAGATCGTCCCGCGTCACGATGCGGACGCTCGCTCCTCCGACATCGAAGTGTTCCGCTCTCAGGATCATCGCGTCGAAGGCCGGATCGAAGGCCACCTGGACGGGCTCTCCGCTCGGGTGGCGGAAGTTCAGGCTGTGAACGACCTCGCCCGTCTTACGGAAGCCGGCGTTCTCGAGAACTGTCATCACCCTCGCGCGACCGGACGACACCAGCGCGGCCACGTCCACGTCGAGAGTGGCGCGCGGCGTTCCGGAATGGATGCCAACGGCAAGGCCACCAATGAGTGCGTAGGGAATCGAAGCCGCGTCGAGCGCACGGGCCGTGTCGACGAGCGCGGTCAGTTTTTCGGGCTCGGCTTCCATGAGCGTTCCCTCCCGATTGAACGACACGATGAGGCGCCGCTCACGCTTGCTGATGCTGGCAATCTTGGCGAGGACCGCTTCAGGAGAGTCCATCGAGGCAGCATACCCGACGCCTCGCTCCGGTCTGCGCGTGATCGCCGGGGAGATCAGCGTCGCTAAGCTCCGGCGATGTCGCCGAAGCTGCTCGACCCTGCACTGCTGCGGACGAACGCGCACGTCGCCGGCGCCTGGACCTCCGCCGACTCCGGCGCGACCTACGCCGTGCGCGATCCCGCGACCGGCGAGGAACTCGCGCGGGTGCCGCGCCTCGGCGCCGCCGAGACGCGTCGTGCCGTCGAAGCAGCGGCGGCCGCGCAGCCCGCGTGGCGCGCACACACCGCGCACGAGCGCGCCGTCCTGCTGCGCCGTTTCGCTGCGCTGTGCGCCGCGAACGAAGCCGACCTCGCGATGTTGATCACGCGGGAAGAGGGCAAGCCGCTCGCCGAGTCGCGCGGCGAGGTGGTGTACGCCGCATCGTTCCTCGATTGGTTCGCGGAACAGGCGCGCCGCGTCTACGGCGAGACGATCCCCGCGCACCGGCGCGACGTGCGCATCGTGGTGACGAAGCAGCCAATCGGCGTCGGCGCCGCGATCACGCCGTGGAACTTTCCGGCCGCGATGATCACGCGCAAGATCGCGCCCGCTCTCGCGGCGGGATGCTGCGTCGTCGTGAAGCCCGCCGAGGCGACGCCGCTCAGCGCGCTCGCGCTGGCGGAACTCGGGCTTCGCGCGGGGCTTCCGCCGGGCGTACTCAACGTCGTGACGGGCGATCGCGCCGACGCCGCGGCGATCGGCGGCGAGCTGACGTCGAACCCGATCGTGCGCTGCCTTTCCTTCACCGGCTCCACCGCCGTCGGCAAGCTGCTGATGGAGCAGTGCGCAAAGACCGTGAAGCGCGTCTCGCTCGAACTCGGCGGCAACGCGCCGTTCCTGGTGTTCGACGACGCAGATCTCGACGCCGCCGTCGCAGGCGCCGTGCTCGCGAAGTTTCGCAACAGCGGGCAGACCTGCGTGTGCGCGAACCGCTTCCTGGTGCAGGACGGCATCCACGACCGCTTCGTCGCCGCGCTCGCCGCGCGCGTGCGCGCGATGAAGGTGGGGCGACGGCGCACGCTGCGCAGGTCGTCGTCGGGGGCCAGCCGCACGCGCTCGGCCGCACTTTCTACGAGCCGACGCTGCTCGTCGGCGTGACGCCCGACATGGCGATGACGAACGAAGAGACCTTCGGGCCCGTCGCGGGCATCACGCGCTTCCGCGAGGAAGCCGACGCCGTGCGCATCGCCAACGACACGCCGTTCGGGCTTGCCGCGTATCTCTACGCGCGCGACGCCGCGCGCATCTGGCGCGTAGCGGAAGCGCTCGAGACCGGCATGCTCGGCATCAACAGCGGCATCATCTCGACCGCGGAAGTCCCGTTCGGTGGCGTCAAGGAGAGCGGCCTCGGGCGCGAGGGCGCGCACGAGGGAATCGAAGAATGGCTCGATACGAAATATCTCTGCTGGGGAGGACTCGACGCGTGAACGCGCGATGGGTGTCGGCGGGATTGGCGGGCTGTCTGCTGTTGATCTCATGTGGTGGCGAGGAGTCGCAGCCGGCGGCGACGGCGCCGGCTGCTGCGCCCGCGGCAACCGCACCGGGTCCCGTTCCCGCGCAGCCCGTACCGACGGCTGCGCCCGCCGTGCCCGCACCCACTGCGAAACCCGACGCCGCGGTCGGTGCGGCGCTCTACGCCGCGAACTGCACGCCCTGCCATGGCCCGCGCGGGGATGGCGATGGTCCGGCGGCCGTTGCGCTCGTACCGAAACCGGCCAAGCACCACGATGGCACGTACATGAATGCGCTCACCAACGAACATCTGTTCCGGGTGGTCAAGGAGGGTGGGCCGTCGGTCGGGAAGTCGCCGCTGATGGCGCCGTGGGGCGGCATGCTGAGCGACGCGCAGATCTGGAACGTCGTCGCCTTCGTGCGCACGCTCGCCGAGCCGCCCTACAAGGGCGCCGTCCCTTGAGTGGCAGGGGACGCGCGTCCGCGCCATCGCCGCCACAGCCAGATCGCGACGCCTGCCGCCGCGACGGCCGCGAACGCCGAGCCTTCGTAGCGGCGCAGGTCGCCGAGCACGGTTTCGAGCGCGTTGCCGAGCGCGTAGCCGAGCCACCCGAATGCGATGGCCCAGAGCGTTGCGCTGACCACGTTGAGTACCGCGAAGCGTGTCTGTGGGACGCCGCTCGCACCGAGCAGAAACGGTGTGACAGTGCGGATCCCGTACAGGAAGCGGAAACTGAGAATCAACAGCGTGTGGTGGCGATGCACGAGACGCCTCACGCGAGCGACGTGGGGGCGCCACGCCGGTCGCCGCTCGATGAACGCCATGCCCCTGCGACGGCCGATCTCGAAGTAGAGTTGATCGCCTGCGACCGAACCCGCGAACGCTGCCGCCATCACGCCGGCGAGATCGAGATAGCCGCGGTGCGCGGCGAGACCGCCGAGCAGCACCACGGTTTCGCCTTCGAGGAGCGTCCCGACGAGGATCGCGAGGTAGCCGTAGTTCCGAATCAGATCCTCGAGCACCTAGCGCTCTTCGAGCACGGTGAGCAGGATCTGGCTGCCCTGCGGGCCGCCGGTGATCAGAACGCTCGCCTTGCGTCCGTTCTTGTGCGCGGTGACCAGATGCGAGCCTGCGGCGCCGCTCTGCTTCTCCAACTCCCAGCCGCGCGCGGGCAATTCGCTGCCGTACCACGCGGAGATCCGCTCGGCCGCGTCGTCGCTGCGCAGATTCACGATCGTGCCGTGCCCCGCCGACGTCATCGACGAAACCGGCCGCGCCGGCGCGTAGATCGGAACGTCCTGCGCGAGATTGGCGGGCAGCTCGGCGTCGCCGGAGAACGCGGCCTCACCCGCTTCGCGCGCGGGCGCGGGCGCGGGCGCCGGCGCCGGTGCCGCAGGAGCGGCTTCCGGGGTCTCGGCCGCCGCCGGCACGGGCTCGTTCGACTCGCGGTTGCATCCCGCTACGAGCACTGCGACACCGACCATCGCGCACGAAATCCGGCGTCGCAGGTGCTGCATCGAAGCTCCATCGCGCGTTGACCGCCGATCCTAACAAACGAGCCACCTGACTCGTGTTGGCTCGCCGCCTCGCCCGCGCGCCGCTCGCGCGCATCGAGTTGATCCACGGTCGCAGCCTGGTGCGACGCAGGGACGTCGAGAGTCGGCGCGAGATCCTGGTAAGCTCGGGCGTCCCGGCGCTGCGAGCCGGCGATTCCATCTGCCTGCGCGCCGTTCAGGAAGATGGGGCGCAGCCTGGTCGAGACCCTGGTTCATCGAATGATGCGAGGAAGATTATGGAGCTGAGTCACGCCCCCGAGTACGAGGCCTTCCGCGCCACGCTGCGCGCGTTTCTCGAAGCGAACCGCGAGCGCGCGCCGC
>JAGSPS010000430.1 GCA_018262315.1 Deltaproteobacteria bacterium
GCCGGAAGCCTCGGCCCGGTAGCCGACGCCTTCGATCTGCAGCTCGCGTGCGAAGCCCTGCGTCACGCCGCGCACCATGTTCGCGACCATCGCGCGCGCAAGTCCGTGGAAGGCGCGCACGGCTTTGCGCTCTTCGGTGCGGGCGAATTGCAGTTCGCCGTCCGCCGTCTGCATGGTCACCGCGGGCGGCAGCCGGCGCGCGAGCGCGCCCTTCGGTCCGCGAACCCGGATCTCGCCGTCCGCCTGCTCGACGGAGACACCAGCCGGGATCGTGATCGCCCTGCGTCCAATCCGCGACATCTCACCACACCTCGCAAAGGACTTCGCCGCCGATGCTGGCCTCGCGCGCCGCACGGTCGGAAAGAATGCCCTTCGACGTGGAGATCACCGCGACGCCGAGGCCGTTGCGCACCCGCGGAATCTTCTCGTGACCGACGTAGACGCGGCGGCCCGGCCGCGAGACGCGCTTCAGCCCGTCGACCAGCGGCTGTCCGTCGTCGCCATAACGCATCCGGACGACCAGCGTGGCGCGACCCTCGCGGGCCTCGACGCGCACATCTTCGAGAAAACCGCCTTCGACCAGCACCCGTGCGATCGCGAGCTTGGTGTTCGAAGCCGGCATCACCAACTCCGGATGCTTCGCCATCCCGGCGTTGCGGATCCGCGCCAGCATGTCGGCGATGGGGTCCGTCATCATTGGTTGCGATCTCCTGTCCGCGCCTGATGCCCCGGAGGGCCAGGCGCTCCGAGCCGTGCGCTACGCCCGAAACGGCATGCCGAGGTGGGCGAGCAGCGCCTTGCCCTCTGCATCGCTCCGTGCGCTGGTGCACACCGTCACGTTGAGCCCCGAAATCTTTTCCACCAGGTCGTAGTTCACCTCGGGGAAGATGATCTGTTCGCGAATCCCGAGCGTGTAGTTGCCGCGCCCGTCGAAGGCCTTGGGCGAAACGCCCTTGAAGTCGCGCACGCGCGGCAGTGCGACGCTCACCAAACGGTCGAAGAACTCCCACATGCGATCCCCGCGCAGCGTCACCATCGCGCCGATGCTCTGGCCCTGGCGCAGCTTGAAGTTGGCGATCGACTTGCGCGCCTTGCGGACCAGCGGCTTCTGGCCGGCGATCGCAGTGAGTTCCTCGGTGGCCTTCTCGAGCAACTTCCCGTTCTGGGTCGCCTCGCCGACGCCCATGTTCAGCACGATCTTCTCGAGGCGCGGCACCTCCATCGGATTGGTGTAGCCGAACTCCGCCGAGAGTTTGGCCGTGATCTCGCTGCGATAGCGCTCCAGCAGACGCGGCCGCATCACAGCACCTCCGGGGCCAGCGAGATGATCTTCATGAAGCGCTTCGCCCGCAGCTCGCGCGCGACCGGACCGAAGATGCGCGTGCCGACCGGCTCGCGCTGGTTGTCGATCAGGACCGCGGCGTTGTCGTCGAACTTGATGTACGAGCCGTCGGCCCGGCCCACGCCCTTGGCGGTTCGTACGACCACGGCCTTGCGCACCTCCCCCTTCTTCACGCGACCGTTCGGGATCGCGTCCTTGACGGACACGACGATGATGTCGCCGATCGAGGCGTAGCGGCGGCGCGTACCGCCGAGCACCCGAATGCACGCGACCCGGCGCGCTCCCGAGTTGTCCGCAACCTCCAGCACCGATTCCTGCTGGATCATGCTCCGTCTCCCGCCCTCGCGATTCGGAGGGCCCGCTCCTCGCTCGGAGGGCTCTGTCGCATCTAGACGCCCGTCGTCTTGGCCAGGGTCGCCTGCACCTTCCACCGCTTGCGCTTCGAGAGCGGGCGATGCTCGATGATGCGTACCCTGTCCCCGACGTGGCAGGCGTTGTCCTCGTCATGGGCCATGAACCGCGAGTAGCGGCGCACGTACTTTTCGTATTGCGGATCGCGGACGAGCCGTTCGACGCGAACGACGATGGTCTTGTCCATCTTGTCGCTCACGACGGTCCCGTCGACAATGCGGCGGTTGCCTCGCTGACTCATCGACTCGCTCCAACCTTGTTACCTTGAGGGCCAGGCGCTGCGCGCCCTGCTTTTTCGCGCAAGATGGTCTCCAGACGAGCAATGTCGCGTCGCAAGAGCCGCAGCTTTGCGGTGTTCTCGAGTTGACCCGTCGCGAAGCGAACGCGCGCGCCGAAGTACTCGCCGCGCATCGCGGTCGCCTTCGCGTCGAGTTCGTCGCGACTCAGGCCACGCAGTTCCGATGCCTTCACGAACCCTCCTCTCGGGCCACGAAGCGGGTGGGCAGCGACAGCTTGTGGGACGCGAGCTTCAGCGCCTGCACCGCCACCTCGCGCGGAACCCCTTCCATCTCGTAGAGGATCCGACCGCGTCGCACGGCGGCGACCCAGTCCTCGACGTTTCCCTTGCCCTTGCCCATGCGGGTTTCGGCCGGCTTCTTCGTGATGGGCTTGTCCGGGAAGATGCGGATCCAGATCTTGCCGCCGCGCTTCACGTGACGCGTCATCGCGATGCGTCACGTGACGCGTCATCGCGATGCGGGCCGCCTCGATCTGGCGCGCCGTGATCTTGCCGGACTCCAGCACCTGGAGTCCGTAGTCGCCGAACGACACGGTCGCACCACGCTGCGCGAGGCCGCGGATGCGTCCCTTCATTTGCTTGCGGTACTTCACCTTCTTCGGCTGCAACATCGACTAGCGCGCCTCTTCTACCGACAAGCGGTCGGCGAGCGTACCCTTCTTGAGATCGCGGTCCGCGACTTCACCCTTGAAGATCCAGCACTTCACGCCGATCAATCCGTAGGTCGTCTTCGCTTCGGCGAGCCCGTACTCGATGTCGGCGCGCAGCGTGTGGAGCGGCACGCGACCCTCTCGGTACCACTCGCGGCGACCCATTTCTGCGCCGCCGAGCCGACCCGACGCCTGGATACGAACGCCCTGCGCGCCGAATTTCATCGTCGCGGTCACGGCCTTCTTCATCGCGCGCCGGAAGGCGACTCGTCGCTCGAGCTGCATCGCCACGTTTTCGGCGACGAGCTGCGCGTCGAGTTCCGCTTTGCGGATTTCCTTGATGTTGATGAAGACGTCACCCGCAGTGTAGGCCGCCAGTTCCTTGCGGAGGGCGTCCACTTCCGCGCCGCGTTTGCCGATCAGGATGCCCGGCCGAGCGGTGTGGATGTTGATCACCACCTTCTCGCCCGTCCGTTCGATCACGACCTTCGAGATGCCGGCGTGGAACAGCTTCTTCTTGATGAAGCTGCGGATCTTCACGTCCTCGTGGAGTTGGGGCGCATAGCGCCGCTCCGAGATCCAGTTCGACTGCCACCCGTAGAGGATGCCGAGCCGGAAGCCATAGGGATGAACCTTCTGTCCCATCTTCTGCCCCTCTAGCGCTCGGCCAGCACCACGGTGATGTGGTGCGAACGCTTCTGAACCCAATACGCCCGGCCCTGCGCGCGCGGGCTGATCCGCCACTGGCTCGGGCCTTCGTCCACCAGCAAGGTGTGAACCACCAGGCTGTCGACGTCGATCCCGGCCTTCTCGCGCTCGTTCTTCTGCTCGGCGTTGGCGAGCGCCGAACGCAGCAGCTTCGCCATCGGTCGCGCCGCGCGCTTGTCCGAGAAATCCAGCGTGACGAGCGCGTCTTCGACGCCCTTGCCGCGAATCTGGTCCGCGACCAGACGCGCCTTGCGCGCGCTCCCGCGCATGCCGCTCAGTTTGGCTCGCACTTCCATCTCAGACCTTCTTCACCTTCTTGTCCGTCGAGTGCCCGGTGAACTTCCGGGTCGGGGAGAATTCGCCGAGGCGATGCCCGACCATGTTCTCCGTCACGTACAC
>JAGSPS010000175.1 GCA_018262315.1 Deltaproteobacteria bacterium
GTCGAGGCGCATTACGCGCGGGTGCCGCTGCTCGTGCTCACGGCCGATCGCCCGCACGAGCTGCGCGACTTCGGTGCGCCGCAGACGATCGACCAGGTGGGGCTCTACGGATCGCACGTGCAGTGGTTCGCGGACGCCGCGATCCCGGAGCCGGGCGAGGCGTCGCTGCGCTACGCGCGGGCGCTCGCCTGCCGTGCCGTCGCCGAGGCGAGCTGCGTGACACCGGGTCCCGTACACCTGAATCTGCCGTTTCGCGAACCGCTCGACCCGCGCGTCGTCGCCGGCGACGCGGTTCCGCTCGAGTCTGCGCTCGCGGCGCGTGGCCGGTCGCCGCGTCCCTACACGCGCGTACAGCCGGCCAATGCCGTGCCGAGCGCGGAGGAAGTGAGCGAGCTGGCCGACGTGGCGCGCACGCACGCGCGCGGCGTGATCGCGTGCGGACCGCTCGATCTCGACGCCGGAGCCGTCGATGCGCTCGTCCAGCTCGGCGTCGCGACGGGCTGGCCGATCCTCGCCGAGCCGACGGCGCAGCTCCGCTCGGGCGCCCACACGACCCGCGGCACGCTGCTCGCGCACGCGGACCTGCTGCTGCGCGACGCCGCCTTCGCCGCCGCGCAGGCGCCGGACGTCGTGCTGCGCGTCGGCCCGATGCCGACCAGCAGGGCGTTCCGGCAATGGATCGAACGACATCCGCCCGAGCACCTCGTCGTCGTCGATCCCGGTTCGAAGTGGGAGGATCCGAGCCACCAGGCGAGCTGGCTGCTGCGCGCCGATCCGGAGCTGCTCGCGGAGCACGTCGCGCGCCAACTCGGTTCGTCGCTCGCCGCGCGAAGCGAGGCCGGTTGGATCGGCGCCTGGCGTACGGCGGAGCGGATCGCGCAGCGCGTGCTCGCAGACGAGCTCTCCACCGCGACGGGACTCGGCGTGGCGGCCCTCGTTCAGGCGCTCGCGACTGCGCTTCCCGACGGCGCGCTGCTCTACGTGGCGAGCAGCATGGCGGTGCGCGACGTCGATCTCCATTGGCCGCTCGGCCCGCGGCGGCTGCGCGTGCTCTGCAATCGCGGCGCCAACGGCATCGACGGTCTGGTGTCGAGCGCGCTCGGCGCCGCTGCCGCGCACCCGGGTCCCTGCGTGCTGCTCACCGGCGACCTCGCGTTCCTGCACGACGTGGGCGGCCTGCTCGCCGCGCATCGGCATCGGCTGGGTCTCACGATCGTCGTGGTGAACGACGACGGCGGCGGGATCTTCTCGCTGCTGCCGATTGCCGCGTTCGGCGAGGCGGCCGGCTTCGAGGCTTTTTTTCGCACGCCGCACGGGCTCGACCTCGCGAGTGTCGCCCGGGGTTTCGGCGCGCACGCGACGCGCGTCGCCACGATCGATGCGCTGCATGCGGCGCTCTCGGAGTCGCTGGGCTCGCCGCAGCTGCACGTGATCGAGGTGCCACTCGATCGCGCGCTCGACGTCGCGGCGCGCCGTCGCCTGGAAGCTGCCGTGCGCCGCGCAGTTGCGCGCGCGGAGCAGGCGGCATGACGGGCGCGACGCGCGAACGCGCGCGGCGGATCGCCTGCGACGGCGTCTCGTTGCACGTCGTCGAGCAGGGCGCCGGTTCGCCGCTGCTCCTGCTGCACGGATTCACCGGTTCGAGCGCCAGCATGGCGGGCGTCGCGACGGCACTCGCGGATCGTCATCGCGTCGTGCGTGTCGACCTGCTCGGGCACGGCCGCAGCGACGCGCCGCGCGAGATCGCCGCATACGCGATGGAGCGTTGCACCGCACAGCTCGCCGGCGTCCTCGATGCGCTCGCGATTCCGCGCGCCCATCTGCTCGGCTACTCGATGGGCGGTCGCATCGCGCTCGCGCTGGCGGCCTTGCATCCCGAGCGCGTCGCATCGGCGCTGCTGGTCGGCGCGCGCGCCGGCTTCGAGGATCCCGTCGAGCGCGCGGCACGTGCGCGTGACGACGAGCGCCTGGCCGAGCGGATCGAGCGCGACGGCGTTCCCGCCTTCGTCGAGCATTGGATGGCGCTGCCGCTCTTCGCGAGCCAGCGCCGCCTCGGCGCCGAGGCGCTCGCTGCCGCGCGCGCCGAACGCCTCGCCAATCGCGCGCACGGTCTGGCCGCGAGTCTGCGCGCGATCGGCGCGGGAGCACAGCCGCCGCTGCAAGCGCTGCTGCCCCGCATGCAGCTGCCGGTGCTGCTCGTGGTGGGCGCCGAGGACGCGCGTTTCGCAAGCGTCGCGCGGGATCTCGTCCAGCGACTGCCGCGCGCGCGGCTCGCGGTCGTGCCCGCCGCGGGGCACGCCGCGCATCTCGAGAACCCGCGCGCGTTCGCGCCGATCGCCCGAGCCTTCTTCGCCGAGGCGGACGCCGAGGCTGCAACCCAACCCCCGCAAGCCACGATCGCAGTAAAGGAGCATTGCGCATGAGCGCCGTCGATTGGAAGACCGTGCAGAGCTACCAGGACATCCGCTGCGAGCGCAGCGAGGACGGCATCGCGAAGATCACGATCTGTCGGCCCGAAGTGCACAACGCGTTTCGCCCGCGCACGCTCTTCGAGCTGATCGACGCGTTCACGCGGATGCGCGAAGACCCGCAGGTCGGCGTCGTGCTGTTCACCGGCGCGGGAACCGAAGCCTTCTGCTCCGGCGGCGATCAGCGCGTGCGGGGCGACGCGGGGTACGTCGGCGACGACGGCGTGCCGCGTCTCAACGCGCTCGACCTGCAGCGCGTGATCCGGTCGCTGCCGAAGCCGGTGATCGCACTGGTCGCCGGCTACGCGATCGGCGGCGGCCACGTGCTCCACCTGATCTGCGACCTCACGATCGCCGCGGAGAACGCGCGCTTCGGGCAGACCGGCCCGCGCGTCGGCTCGTTCGACGCGGGCTTCGGCGCCTCGTATCTCGCGCGTGTGGTCGGCCAGAAGAAGGCGCGCGAGATCTGGTACCTGTGCGAGCAGTACGACGCGCACGAGGCGCTTGCGATGGGCCTCGTGAACAAGATCGTGCCGCTCGGGGAACTCGAAGCGGCCGGCGTCGCGTGGGCGCGGCGGATCCTGCGTCACTCGCCGCTCGCGATCCGCTGCCTCAAATCCGCCTTCAACGCCGATTGCGACGGCCAGGCGGGCATCCAGGAGCTGGCGGGCAACGCGACGCTGCTGTTCTACATGAGTGAGGAAGCGCAAGAAGGTCGCGACGCCTTCCTAGCCAAGCGCCAGCCCGATTTTGCGCGCTTCCCATGGCGACCGTGAGTCCGGCTCGCGCGCCGAGCGCCCTCTACGCCTTCGCGTTGGCGGCGCGCCCGCGCACGCTGCCGGCTGCGGTCGCGCCGGTGTGCGTCGGCGCCGCGATCGCGGCGTCGCACGGACGCTTCCGGCCGGCGGCCGTCGCGGCGGCGCTGGCCGTCGCGCTGCTGCTGCAAGTGGCGGCGAACTTCGCGAACGACCTGTTCGACTTCGAACGCGGCGCCGACACCGCTGCGCGCGTCGGTCCCGCGCGGGCGGTGCAATCGGGTTGGATCACGCCGGCGCGGATGCGGCTCGCCGTCGTCGCGGCGCTCGCCGCGGCGATCGTTCCGGGATTGCATCTGGTGGCAATCGGCGGCTGGCCGATTGCCGCGGCCGGCGTGCTCGCGATCGCGGCGGCGCTCGCGTACACGGGCGGACCATTCCCGTTCGGTTATCTCGGGCTCGGCGAACTCGGCGTCTTCGTGTTCTTCGGCGTGGTCGCCGTGTGCGGCACGTATTTCGTGCAGGCCGGCGGCGTACCGTTCATGGTGTTCGCGGCGTCGCTGGCGGTGGGGGCGCTCGCGAGCGCGATCCTCGTCGTCAACAACCTGCGCGACGTCGACACGGATCGCGACGCTGGCAAGCGAACGTTCGCGGTGCGCTTCGGCCGGCGCGCGGCGCGCGCCGAGTACGCGGTGCTGATCGCCTTCGCGTACTGCATTCCGATCGCGCTCATGCTGGGTGGGGGAACTTCGGCGGCGGCGCTCGCGCCGCTCGTCTCGCTGCCGTGGGCCATCCTGATGGTGCTCGACGTGATACGCGCGCGCGGGGATGCGCTGAACCCGCTGCTCGCTTCGACCGCGAAGCTCGAGCTGGCGTTCTGCGCGCTCTTCGCGCTGGGGCTGGCGGCGTGAAGATCAGCGCGGCGCGCGTCACCTGCTTTCGCTTGCCGCTGGTTGCTCCGCTCGCGACGGCGCACGGCGCGATCGCCACGCGCGACGGCGCACTCCTCGAGATTGCAACGCGCGCCGGGCTGCGCGGCTTCGGTGAGGCGATGCCGCTGGCGGGCTTCGGGCTCGAGAGCTTCGAGGAGAGCCAGGGCGCGCTCGCTGCCATCGCGCAGGGGTTGCTCGGCTGCGACGTGCGCGAGCTCGGCGCCGCGCTCGCGCGGGGCGGCGAAGCAGCGCCGCACGCGCCCGCGGCGCGTGCGGCCGCCGACTGCGCGCTGCACGATCTCGCGGCGCGCGAAGCCGGCGTCTCGGTGGCTTCGCTGCTCGCCGGTGGTAGCGCGACCCGAGCGTTCGTGCGCGCGAGCGCGCTCGTCGCCGCACTCGAGCCGGAGGCGGCGGCGCTCGGCGCGCGGCGCCTCGCCGCCGCTGGCTTCGACACGCTGAAACTCAAGGTCAGCGCCGACCTCGAGCACGAGCTGCGGCGCATCGCGGCGGTTCGCAGCGCGTTGTCGCGCCCGATACGCATCCGGCTCGACGCGAACGGCGCCTTCGCCGCGCGCGAAGCGGAAGCGGCGCTCGCGAGCTTTGCGCGCTTCAAGCCCGAATTCGTCGAGCAACCGCTCGCGACGCACGACGCGGCGAGCTGGGCGCGTCTGCGCTCCGCGTCGCCCGTGCCGATCGCAGCCGACGAATCGGTACGCGACGAGCTGTCGGTTCGCGCGCTGCTCGAAGCCGACGCCGTGGATTGGCTGGTGCTGAAGCCGGCGGCGCTGGGCGGTCTCGCCGCCGCGTGGCGCATCGCGGAGCTGGCGCGCGCGCGCGGCGTCCGGGTCGTCGTCACATCGTTTCTCGACTCGGCGATCGGCCGCACGGCCGCGCTGCAGCTCGCAGCGGCGCTGCCGGGCACAGCGACCGCGGCGGGTCTCGCGACGGGATCGCTGCTCGCGGGTGACCTCGCGAGCATGCCCGACGGCGCGCTGCTCGCGGTACCCGCAGAACCCGGTCTCGGCGTCAGGCCCGACCTGGATGCACTCGCTCGCTGTCGCTCCGGCGCGTCGCTGGAGCTTGCGGCGTGAACGGGTTCGCCGCGGCGCTCGCGGAGCGTGCGGAGTGCACGCCGAAAGCGCCGGCCGTCACGTGGCAGGGCAGGGAGGTCTCATTCGCCGCGCTGGCTGCACGTGCGGGGAGCGCAGCGCAGAGGCTGCGCGCGCTCGGCGTGGGACCGGGCGATCGCGTCGCGGTGCTGATGGCGAACGGGCCCGCCTTCGTCGAGGTGCTGCACGGCGCAATCGCGTGCGGGGCCGTGCTGCTCCCGGTGAACACGCGGCTCGCGCCGCCCGAGATCGCGCAGCTGCTGCGCGACGCGGAGCCACGGCTGCTGCTGCACGGGGAGGCGCTTGCGCCGTTGGCGCGTGCAGCGTGCGCCGGGTGCGAGGTTCCACCGGGCTGCGTGGAAGTCGGCGAGCACTTCGCGGATGCGAGCGTGGCGGGGAACGTCGCGAGCGAGCCGGTGTCCGGCAGCGATCCACTCGTCGCGCTGCTCTACACTTCGGGAACGACGGGGCGGCCGAAGGGCGTGATGCTCGCCGCGTCGAATCTGCGCGCGAGCGCCGAGGCGTCGCGGCACCATCTCGGCGTGCGCGAAGGCGATCGCTGGCTGGCATGTCTTCCGCTCTTCCACGTGGGCGGACTCTCGCTGCTGCTGCGCTCTGTCATCGATGGGAGCTGCGTCGTGCTCCACGAGCGCTTCGACGCCGCGGCGGTCGCTGCGGCGATCGACAGCGGCGAGGTCGCCTTCGCTTCGCTGGTCCCGACCTTGCTCGACCGGCTGCTGCGCGAGCGCGGCGAGCGAGTCGCCCCGGCGTCGCTGCGGGCGATCTTGCTGGGCGGTGCGGCGGCGCCGGTCGAGTTGCTCGCGAGCGCCGAGCGCCTCGGCTTCCCGGTTGCGACGACCTACGGGCTCACCGAGGCGGCGTCGCAGGTCGCGACGCGCCGGCCCGGAGCGGCCGGCGCGGGTCTCGCGCCGCTGCCCGGTACACGCCTGCGGATCGTCACCGAGGACGGCGCTCCCTGCGCGCCGGACGAACCGGGCGAGATCCTCGTCGCGGGCGAAACGGTGATGCGCGGCTACTGGCGGCGCCCGGACGAAACCACGCGGGCGCTCGCCGGGGGCTGGCTCCATACCGGCGACATCGGCCTTCTCGACGCCGCGGGCGACCTGCACGTCCTCGCGCGGCGCAGCGACCTGATCGTCTCGGGCGGCGAGAACGTGTACCCCGCGGAGGTCGAAGCGGTGCTCGCGTCGCACCCGCAGGTGTGCGAGGTGGCGGTTGCGGGCGTGCCGGACGCCGAGTTCGGCGCGCGGCCGGCCGCGTGGATCGTCGCGGAGCGTGCGATCGGCGCCGACGCGCTGCAGCGCTTCTGCCGCGCGCGCCTCGCCGGCTTCAAAGTGCCAGTCGCGTTCCACTTCGTCGCGTCCCTACCCCGCAACGCAACCGGCAAACTCCTCCGCGACCAGTTGCCGAGTTGGGTGTGTTGACTTGGGGACGTTCCTGAATTCAATGAGGTCAACACGGCAGGAACGTCCCCAAGTAAACGGCTAGAAGCAGTCTCATAAATGCCGCAACAGGATGCGGAG
>JAGSPS010000176.1 GCA_018262315.1 Deltaproteobacteria bacterium
TTCTCATTCTTCGAACAACCGCTCCTGAACTCTCTTGACGAGCACCCCGCTCAGTACTGGGAACTCGCCAAGAGCGGCCGGCCCACCAATCGGATCATGCCGGCGCGGCGGTGAAGCGCGCCCCGCGCTCGAATTGGGCCCTGCCTCTTCCTTCCCTGGCGACCCTGTCTCGCGTTCTGCTTGCGGCTCCGGACGCTTCCACTCTCCCGACGACGGCGTAGTCTCTACTCCCCCACCCGCCAGGAGGATCCATCGTGCACGCGACCTGTCTCTGTGGCGACGTGACATGGGAGATCGACGGCCCCGCCGAGTGGATGTCGCATTGCCATTGTTCGATCTGCCGGAAGACGCACGGCGTGGCGTTCGCGACCTATGTCGCGGCGCCGGCCGCTGGTTTTTGGCTCGACGGGCGCGAGCGGGTGGTGCGCTTCGAGTCGTCGCCGGGGTTCTTCCGCTGTTTCTGCGGGCGCTGTGGGGCGGTGGTGCCGGGCGACGCGGTGGACGGACTCGTCTTTGCGCCGGCGGGCAACTTCGACGGCGACCCGGGCGTTCGCGCGCTCGCGCACATCTTCGTCGCGTCGAAGGCGCCGTGGTACGAGATCACGGATGCGCTGCCGCGCTTCGACGCCTATCCGCCGGGCATCGATGCGCCCGTCGTGCCCGACCGCCCGCGCAGCGCCGTCGCAGCGCCGATCCACGGGAGCTGCCACTGCGGTGCGGTCGCCTTCGAAGCCACGAGCGAGCCGTTGATGTGTCGCCACTGCCACTGCACGCGCTGCCGCAAGGGGCGATCGGCGGCGCACGCGTCGAATCTCGCGGTGCCCGTCGGCGGCTTCCGCTTCACGCGCGGCGAAGATCGCCTCGCCTCCTACAAGGTGCCCGAGGCGCAGTTCTTCACGCAGGCCTTCTGCCGCACCTGCGGCTCGCCGATGCCGCGCGTCGACACCGATCGCGGTTTCGCGGTGATCCCGATGGGCGCGCTCGACGGCGATCCCGGCGTACGCCCGCGCAGCCACATCTTCGTCGCGTCGAAGGCGCCCTGGTTCGAGATCACCGACGCGCTGCCGCAGTTCGCCGAGCGACAGCCGGGCTGACGCTCGGCCAGCTCTGCGGTTCGTCTGGCGCGTGGGGAGTCGAGCATCTGCCGAGCGATTCCCTGGCGCACTTCAAGGGATTGCCGGAGCGATTCGAGAACTGCGGCGTTGATGGGGTGCGAGGGCGGCGCGTGGCGCTTCAACCTCCCCAATGGCCGGGGCACGATCTTTCGATTGGCCGGCATGAAACCTTGCAATCAGCCGGAGTCCGACCTTACGATCAGCCAGGTGGCCGAGCCCGCATTGCATCGCCGCCTGGTCGAGCCGCGACTCGCCGAGGCGCTCGCCGACACGCCCGTGGTGTTGATTCACGGGCCTCGCCAGTGCGGCAAGACGACGCTGGCCCGGATGGTGGGCGAATCACGGGGCTCCTCGTACTTCAGCTTCGACGACGATGTGACGCGCGCCGCATCCCGGGCAGTTCCCGTGGGATTCGTCTGCGATCTGAGAACCCCGAGACAGAGCTCCGAGGGTTTTCGCTGATCGAGGACGATGCAGAGATCGACGACCAGGAGATCGCGCGTGGGCGCTTCCTGACTCGATCTCCAGAAGAATTGATGGCGACGATCGGCGCGAGGATCGCCCGAGTATGTTCCATGCGGTCACGGGGCCCGATGGCAAAAACGACCAGCTCGAGACGAATCCGGTGCGGATCTTCCGCAACAAGGGCGTCGCGAGCCTCCGAGGGGCGGAACACGAGGCAGTGATCGACTTGCGCGAACTGCGGCTACTGCGCGGCTCGCTCCCGCGCCGGGCGATGGCCCTCGCGCTGGAGTGGGTCGTCGAGCATCGAGACGAACTGATGGAGGACTGGGAGCGATGTCGCAGACTACGGCCCCCGAAGCCGATCCCGCCGCTCCGATAGAGCCGCCGATCCGGCACACCGTTGCCTGGCGCGTGACGAGCGTCACGGCTCTGCCGGCCGCGCGGCTGCGTGTGACGTTCGTGGATGGAACGTCGGGCGAAGTGGACATGCGCGCCTTCCTCGAACGAACCGACGTGATCGGCAGCGTCTTCGAAGCGCTGCGCGATCCGGCGCACTTCGGCGCTGCGACAGTCGTACTCGGAGCGGTGTCGTGGCCGAGTGGGGCCGACCTCGCTCCGGATGCGATGTACGACGCAATCCGCGATCGCGGTTCCTGGATTCTCGACTGAGCGCCGACCTCGCACCGCCACCAGAGCGGGCGCGGGGAGGGAATCCGGAGGCGAAGACCGCCGGGCTGACCGAACGCAACAGTCGCCTGGATCTCGCCAAGAAATCCTGATGGTCTCCGAGCGCGTGCAGCGCGCCAGCGGTCAGCCCGTTCGCCGCAGGATCCCTCCCCGCGCCCGCGCCCCCACCGACCTCCGCACCGGCTACTCCGAGGAGAACTTCCTCTCCTTCCACCAAGGAAAGAACGCCGGCATCTCCGAAGAGGCCTTCATCGTGAACCGCGGCGCCCGCTTCTCGAGGAAGCTCTGCACGCCTTCGTAGGCGTCGGCCGAGCGGCCCATCGAGTAGATTGCCTGCGAATCGACCTTGTGCGCCTCCATCGGATGATCGGCGCCGAGCATCTTCCAGAGCATCTGGCGCGAGAGCGCTACCGACACCGCGCTGGTGTTGTCGGCGATCTCGCGCGCAAGCGCCTGCGCCGCGGGCAACAACTCCGCAGCGGGAACCACGCGCGAGACGAGCCGCCCCGCGAGCGCTTCCTGCGCGCCGAAGACGCGCCCCGTCGCCACCCACTCCATCGCCTGCGAGATGCCGACGACGCGCGGCAGGAACCAGGAGCTCGCCGCCTCGGGCACGATGCCGCGCCGCGCGAATACGAAGCCGAAGCGCGCCTGCTCGCTCGCGAGCCGCACGTCCATCGGCAGCGTCATGGTGACGCCGACGCCGACTGCCGGGCCGTTCACGGCGGCGATCAATGGCTTCTTGCACTCGAAGATGCGCAGCGTCACGCGGCCGCCGCCGTCGCGGTGCTCGTGGAGCTTCTCTTCGCTGCTGCCGTCGAAGGTCTTGCCGCCGCCGCCGAGATCGGCGCCCGCGCAGAAGCCGCGGCCGGCTCCCGTCACGATCACCGCGCGCACGTCATCGTCCGCGTCGATCGCGTCGAGCAAATGCAGCCAGTCGAGCATCATCTGGGTGGTGAACGCATTCAGTCGGTCCGGACGGTTCATCGTCACGGTGAGCACGCGATCGCGCAGCTCGGTCAACAAAGTCTCGTAGGCCACGGGTTCTCCTTGGTTCGTTCAGGCAGCGTCTTCGACGCGCACGCCGCACACCGGCTCGGGTCGGTAGAGCTCCGTGGCGCCCGCCGCGCGCAGCGCGGACTCGAGCGGCGCCGCGTCGTCATGCGGCCAGAGCGCGACGATCGTGCCGCCGCCACCGGCGCCCGCGAGTTTCGCGCCGAGTGCGCCGGCGCCGAGCGCCGCCGCGACCAGTCGCTCGTTCGATTCGCCCGACCCGCCGAGGCTGCGCTGAATCGCGTGGTTCTCGTTCATCAGCGCACCGAGACGCGGCCATTCGGCGCGCAGCAGCGCCGTCTTGCCTTCGCGCGCGATCGCCGCGACGCGCTGGTACGCACCCACCACCTTGGGCTCTCCGCGTTCCCAGCGCGCGCGAATCGGCCCGTGTACGGAACCCGAGTGGTGCGAAACGCCGGTGAACGCCAGTAGAAACGGGAGCTGCGCGACATGCGGCGCGAGATCTTCGACGGTCGCGAACGGCTCGCCGGGCACCGCCTTGTCGGCTTCCTTCGCACGCAGGTCGATGTAGCGCAGGCCGCCGAACGCGCAGAGATAGTGATCGACCCAGCCGCACGCGACGCCCATCAGCTCGCGCTCGGTATGGCGCGAGCGCTCGGCGAGTTCATAGAGCGACGGCGTCTCGCAGCGCCACGCGGCCAACGCTCGCAACAGCGCGACGAGCAGCGCCGTCGAACCCGCGAGGCCGCTGCCGAACGGTATCTCGGACGCGTAGGCGATCTGCGCGCGCGGCAGCTCCGGCTGCGCGGCGAGCGCGGCGCGCGCGACGTCGAAGCGGTCGCCCTGCATTCGCAAATCGTCGCGCGTCGCGATCACGACGGTGTCGTCGCCCGTCGCGACTTCGAGCCGCTCTGCTGCGCGCAACTCGACGCGCGCGCGACACGGCACCGCGCAGCCGAGCACCGCGCCGCCGTAGAGATCGGACGGATTGCCGATCAGGTTGGCGCGCGCGGGCGCCGTCACCGCGACGCGCTGCACGGGGCGGCTCACCGACACGCGATCCGCAGCTGCGTCCAGCCGCAGGCCGGCAGCGTGAGATCGAGGTCGAAGCGGCCCGAGGAGGCGTCCCATGCGATGGCGACCGGGTAGCTGCCTTGCGGATCGCGGCGCTCGCCGCGCGCGGGTTCGCGCGAAGACCAACCCGTGATCCGCACGCGCTCGTCGGGGCTGCCCAGCACGTCGATCGAGACGCCTTCCTCGCTCGCTCGCACGTCTGCCACACGCTTGTCGCCGGCCGTCGCGTAGCACGCGACGTCGCCGACGATCGCGATCTCGCAGCCGCCCGCGATGGTGATCGGGGAGAGCACGCGGTAGTCCCACTCGAGCGGCGCGAGCGTCAGCTCGAAGCCGCCGTCTGGCGCGATGCGCTCCATGCGACCGCTGCGCCAGTCGTAGGCGAGCACCGGCGCGGCCGGCCGCTCGGCGCCGAGTTCGGCGAACGCGACGCGGAAGCGCAGCGGCTCCACGACGCGCGAGGCGTGGAAGCTCGCCAGGTAGACCCACGTGCCGGCGGCGTGCGTCGAATGCGTCGCGCCGACGAGCGGCGCGTGCTCGATCACGGCGTGCGCGGCGAAGCAGCGGTCGAGCGCGGCGATCGGCGCGTCGGGCTTCACGAGCACGCCGTCGGCGCGGCAGGTGCGCATCAAGAGTGCCCGGTCGGTGCGGCCGACGCGGTCGCCGATGCCGACGGGCCCGGCCGAGAGTGCCGAGAGCAGCGCTTCGGCTTCACAGTGCGGATCGCCGTCGCGCGGGCCGTCGCCGTCGCGACGCGAGAGGAACACGTCCTTGAACGGGTGCAGGCCGAGAGCGCGCGCCAGCGCGTTGCCGTAGAGGAACCACGCCCACAGCGCGCCGTTGCCGATCACGTACTTGTAGTCGCCGCTGGTGCGGATCGAGGTGACCTGGCGCAGCGTGAGCGACTGGAAGAAGTCTGCCGGCGACGCCATGCACAACTGCAACGTCAATCCGTGTTGCGCCGCGGCCGCATCCAGGCCCTCCTGCCAGGCGCGCGCGCGGCCCGGCGCCTCGCGCAAGCCGCGCACGCCGAGGAAGCACTCGATCAGCCAATCGTGTTCGAAGGTGACGACGCCCCAGCTCGCGGCTTGATGCAGCAATCGTTCGTAGAGCGCGGCGTCCTTCGGGTGGGCGCGATCGCCGTCGCGCCAGGCGTCATAGATCTCGAAGTAAGGCGACGCGCTCGCGAAGTGGCGGCAGTGGGTCGCGAGTGGCGGATCGCCGAGCGCGTGGCGCAGCGCGGGAATACCGTCGGGCAGGATGTCGGGCCGCGCGTCCCAGTTCATGAGGCCCGTCGGCGGCACCGTGATGTCCGGGTCGTCGAACGGGCGCAGCTGTTCGTGCGGATAGAACCACGAGTCGAGTTGGAAGACGCGGAAGGGAACGTCCTGCGCGCGCAGCGTCTCGGCCGCGGCGACGAGCGTCGGCGTGACACCGCCGAGGCCCGGCTCGCTTCGATACCAGTAGGCGGCGCCGTTGTCGGTCCAGTACGAGAGCCGCGCGCCGAGTTCGTCGGCGTAGCGGCCCGGCCTCACCGTGCGGTGGCGCGCGCGCAGGAAGCCGGCCCAGGCGTCGAGACACGCGCGCGGGCCGCTGCCCGCCCAGACTGCGAGTTCGCTCGCGAAACCGGCGGGGATCTCGTCGAGGTCGCCGTGCCAGCCGCAGCGAACCCCGCGCTCCGCCTCAGCGGGCCCGCGCGGCACCGCGATCACCTGATCGTGGAAGGCATCGAGCGGCGCGAGCAGCAGCGTGCGTCCATCCGGCGCCACGACAAAGAGTGGCTCGACCACCGCGGGGCGGATCGGCAGCAGGAAGAAGTTTGCGCACGATGGATCCGAGGCCGTCGGCATCGCGAACTCGGTGTACTGGTGGCCGAAGACGCTGGTACCGTCCGGTAAACCTTTCTTGGCGCGCAGATCGGGCCGCAGCCACGGCCACGCGACGCTGGGATCGTCGAAGACGCGCGTCGCGACGCCGCGCAGCGCCGTGCTTGCCTCGAGCCGGAACACCAGCAGCGAGCGATCGCGATACGCGTGCACGGTGGTGCGGACCGGTAGCGGCGCCGCCGATCGCCACGCGAACTCGAAGCCTGCGAATTTGCCGAGATCGTCTTCGCCGGAAAACGGGTGCACCGCGGCTACGGCCGGGGCCTCGCTCCGGTCTCCGCTCCTCGCGTGCAAGCCGAGCGGCCCGAGCCAATCCGCTTCGCGCCACGCGACGCGCGCGCGCGCCGCTTCGTCGACGACGAGCGCGAGCCCATCCTTTGCGTCGAGACGAAACGCCTCCGTCAAGAGTCCTCCGCGTGCGAGTTCGTTTTGGGTTTCGCGCGGGGGGGCATCGTAGCCAATCAACTCCGCTCGCCTGCGGCTCGCTGCGCGCTCCGCGTCCTGATGATCTTCGCTCGCCTGCGGCTCGCTGCGCGCTCCGC
>JAGSPS010000177.1 GCA_018262315.1 Deltaproteobacteria bacterium
CCGGCCGACTTCGTCCCGTACACGGCGGAGGAAGTCCACCGGCTGCGCGCCGAGCCGCTGGTCGACGTCGCGCCGGCGCGACGCCGGCTGCTGGACGCGATCGAACGCGAACGCTGAACAGGAACGCCGGCGCGGCGTGCCTCGCGCGGCTCGCTCAGGTCGGACGCTTGCGCTTGCCCGGCTTGCGCTCGCTGTCGGAAGCCGGGCGGCGCAGCAGACGGCCGAGCAGACCCTGCTTGGGACGTCGCATCTGCATCAGACGCAACTCGCGCAGCGCCTCGATCGAATCGGGCCGGCGCTCGACCGCCTTCATGAACATGCGCTCGGCGGCGTCCAGGTGTCCCGCCGCCTGGCAGAGGCGGCCGAGGAACAGGTACGGCTTCTCGCGATCCGGCGCGAGTTTGGCGCCGCGCTTGAGCAGTTCGAAGGCCTTCCTGAAGACGGCATCGTCGTGTCCGTGTGTCAGGTAGAAGCACCATCCGCAGTAGGCGAGGTACTCGCCTTCGTCGGGATACAGTTCCACGGCGCGTTCGAAGTGGCCGAGTGCGCCCGACCAATCGTGTGAGCGCAGCCGCGCCTCGCCTTTCTGGAACTCGCGCTCCGCCGCGATCGCGCGCTGGGCTTCGTCGAGCGCCTGGGCTTCCTTTCGGTCGCGTTCGGGGTCCGCGCGATACTCCGCGAGCGTCAGCGGATCCGTGAGCAATTCGAAGGCGTGGGTCACTTCGCGGAAGGCGCGCTCGGCGAGATCGTGTACGGCATGGCTGGCTCTCGCGTAGCGATCCGGGTGCGTTTCCTTGGCCAGCGACACGTAGGCGGAACGGATCTCGGCCTCGGTCGCGTCGCGCAGCAACCCGAGCTTTTCGAATGGGCTTGGCTTCGAGAGACGTTCCAGCAGCGCCGTGAGCGCAATTCGCTGTTCGTGATCGGCCGCGTAGTGCGAGTGGTCTTCCTCGACCTTCGGCATCGCCTGCGGCTTCGAACCCGCCTTCGCGAGCGCCGGCGGAGGCGTCTTGACTTCGAGCGTGCGCTCACGTCGCGGGATCGACTCGCCGTGCAGGCGGACGATCGGTGCGGGGCCGCCGCGCCGGAACACCTCACCGTCGCGAACCTCGAGCAACCCGATTTCGAGCAACGCGTAGACGGCGCGGCGCAGTCGTTCGGGCTTCTCGAACAGCGACCCGGCCGTGAAGCCGCGCCCGCACGCGGCGAGCAGCGCACGTTCGTTATCACTGAGTGTCACTTCCTGGAACGAGTAGAACGGGTTGGCGCTCGGTACGATCGCGTCTTGTGCGTGCGCGCTCAGCACGGCATCGATGCGCTCCATCGGGAGTCGCGTGCGCACGCCGATCCGGATCAGATCGGCCGCGCTGCCCTCGAGTGGAAGCGCGGTGGCGCGGCGGAGCTGGGCCCCGACGGCTAGAGCGAATTCTCCGCTCTGCCATTCGAAGATCTCGAGCAGCTTCTCGTTGGCCTGCTCGCGCAGCGCTGCGCCGAGATCTTCTTCCGACAGCACTTGCATGCCGACGAGGATCTGCCCTTGCAGACCTTCGCCGCGCAACAGACGGCGCGCCGACTCGGCGAGCACGGCGGGCTCGATGCGGTTCGAGCGCAGCAGCCAGTCGCCGAGGCGCTCGCTCGGCAGGTTCGAGCGCACCGCGGCGGGGCGCCCGTCGCACAGCTCCACTTCCTTGCGTCGCTCGTCGTTGCGAAGGTGCAGCACGCCGTTCGCGCGCAACCCGTGGGCCTGGTGCAGCAGCGCGGGGAAGGGGAGGTCCGCAAGGGAGCCGCGCAGCGGCACACTGCGGCGTACGCGGGCCTTCGCGCGGGCCGCGTCGGCGGCGCGGTCGTCGCGTTCGCGCGCGAGCAACTTGGTGATGCGCGCGAGGAGCGCATCGAGCGGAACCGGCTTTTGCAGCAGCGCCGAGGCACCGAGCTTGCGCGCTTGCTCGATCTGCTCGGCGCTGCACGGAGCGACGCTCCACAGGATCACCGGAATGGCGGCGGCGGGACTCGCGGAGCGGCGCATCGCTTCTAGCACCGTGAGTCCGTCGCGACCGGGCAGGGTGACGTCGAGCAGCGCCAGATCGGGCGGGCGCCGTCGCAGCGCTTCGAGCGCTTCCTCGCCGTCGTGCGCGACCACCACGCGGCACCCGTCGGCACCGAGCGCGCGGGCCAGCAGCTCGCAGAGGTCGCGGTCGGGATCGGCGCAGAGCAGGGTCGTCGACATTAGACTTCGCATCGGCTCGCGCGCGTGGGGGGCTTGAGCCTCACCGCAATTCTGCGCGCCACCTGCGCGCGAGCTGCGCGAGCACGGCCCGATTCTGCGTGACTCCGCCCCGGAGCCGGTGTCATGCTGGCCGCCTTGAGGAACGACGCATGGGCATCCTGTCGTGGATTCTGCTCGGCTTGGTCGTCGGCGTACTCGCGAAATGGATCCTGCCCGGAGACGATCCGGGCGGGTTCGTGATCACCGTCTTGATCGGGATCGCCGGTGCGGTGGTGGGCGGCTTCATCGCCTCGCGCCTCGGCCTCGGCACCGTCACGGGATTCAACCTCGGCAGCCTTGCGATCGCGATCGGCGGGTCGCTGCTGCTGCTGGTGCTCTACCGCAAACTCCGTACCTAGCGCGCCAGCTTCAGGCGCGCGTCCGGGGCGTCGATGCGTGGTCCGTGGCATCGGGAGCTCGCATCTTCGCCGGCTTCGTTCGCTCGACGCTCGACACGGCCGATCGCGTCGACGCAGAGCTCGGCGCGCGCGTGCGGGCGCGCCTGAAGCCCGAGACGCGGCGCGCGCTCGAACTGGCGTCGGCCGTTTCGTACGTGCCCGTCGAGATCGACGTCGAAGTGACCGAGCGCTTGTTCGACGAAGCGGGCGCGACGCGTGCCTGCGAAGTGCTGCGCGAGAACCTCTCGATCTCGCTCGAGACGCCATTGCTCTCGGCGCTGGTGTCGGGCGCGCTGCGGCTCTTCGGCCGCGTGCCGGCGCGCGTGCTCGGCTGGGCTTCCAAGATGTGGTCGCAAATCTACTGTGACGCCGGCACGATGGAATGGGTCGCGGAAGGGCCCGAAACGGGGCGCTTCGAGCTGCGCGATCTGCCCGCCTGCGTCGCCAGGAGCCGCCCGTACCTGGTCGGATTCGCCGCGGCGATGAGCGCCGGCCTCGAGATGATCGGCGTGGAGGGCGACGTGCAGCTCGACCGCGTCGACGCCGCCGCGC
The DNA here is from genome assembly GCA_018262315.1 of Deltaproteobacteria bacterium. Classification (GTDB taxonomy): domain Bacteria; phylum Myxococcota_A; class UBA9160; order UBA9160; family PR03; genus PR03. Next base: position 3,217 of record JAGSPS010000177.1, read on the forward strand.
GCAGCGTCACCTTGCGCGTCACCTGGAAGGGATAGAAACGAAGGCGATCCCGGTGCGCGAGGGAGTATTCTCGCTCGCACCCACGCGGAGATCGCCATGTCGCAGATCCTGTTCGAGAACGCCGCCCTGCTCGACGTCGCGCGCGGCGAGCGCAGACCCGGCACGAGCGTGCTCGTCGAAGGCGATCGCATCGCCGAGGTGAGCGACGGCACGCTGCGCGCACCGGGGGCGCGCCGCATCGATCTCGCCGGTCGCACGCTGATGCCGGGCCTGATCGACGCGCACGTCCACGCCGTCCTCACCACGATGGATCTCGCGGCGCTCGAGAAGAAGCCCGTGACGCTCGTCGCGAACGAGGCGCGCGTGGTGCTCGAAGCCATGTTGCGGCGCGGCTTCACGACCGTGCGCGACGCGGGCGGCGCCGACTGGGGCCTCGCGCAAGCCGTCGAGCGCGGCTTGATCCGCGGCCCGCGACTCTTCTTCTCGGGTCGCGTGCTCTCCCAGACCGGCGGTCACGGCGACTTCTCGCCGCGGGAGGACGCGCCGCGGCTGTGTGCCTGCTCGATCCGCAGCAGCGGCTTCTCGCACGTCGCGGACGGCGTCGACGCGGTGCGCAAGGCAGCGCGCGAGGAACTGCGGCGCGGCGCATTCCAGGTGAAGATCATGGCGTCCGGGGGCGTCGCGTCCCCGACCGACCCGATCTGGAATCTCCAGTATTCGCCGGACGAGATGCGCGCGATCGTCGAGGAGGCGCGCGGCTGGCGAACCTACGCGCTGGCGCATGCCTACACACCCGAAGCGATTGCGCGCGCGGTGCGCGCCGGCGTTCGCAGCATCGAGCACGGCAACCTGATCGATACCGAGACGGCAGCGCTGATGGCGCGCGAGGGCGCATTCCTGGTTCCGACCCTCGTCACCTATTTCAAGATCGAGGAACTCGGTCGCGCGCTCGGCTTCCCGGCCGTGAGTCAACGCAAGGTGAAGGACGTCCTGGACGCTGGACTCGCCTCCCTGGAGATCGCGAAGGCAGCGGGCGTCGCAATCGGTTTCGGCACTGATCTGCTCGGCGAAACCCACCCACACCAGAACCAGGAGTTCGCGATCCGTGCGCGGGTGCTCTCCTCCGCCGAGATCCTGCGTTCCGCGACGCTCGTCAACGCGGCGCTGCTGCGCCGCGAGGGAGAACTCGGCGTCGTGGCGGCGGGCGCGCTCGCCGATCTGCTCGTCGTGGACGGCGATCCGCTCGCCGACGTGACGTTGCTGGCCGAGCCCGGGAAGAATCTGTCGGCGGTGATGAAGGGCGGCGAATTCGCGCTGGATCGGCTCGGCTAGCCGGTTGCTAAGCGGGCGGCGTGGCCGAGTGCCCGGCGTGTCGCATCCACCAGAACGGCGGCGCCGAGAGCAGTCCGTCGAGGAGGGCGGGCTCGACGGCCTGACTGAACAGGTGTCCCTGCATGCGATTGCAGCCGTACGACGCGAGCAGCTGCATCTGTTCGGTCGTCTCGACGCCCTCGGCAATGGTGGAGAGGTTCAGCGCGCGCGCCATCTGTACGATCGTCGCAGTGATGGTGGCGTCGGCGGGATCGGTCGCGATGGCGCGTACGAAAGACTGGTCGATCTTGAGCACGTCGACCGGAAGCTGCTTCAGGTAGGCGAGCGCGGAATACCCGGTGCCGAAGTCGTCGATCGCCATCCGCACGCCGAGGCCGCGCAGCATCGCGAACTGCGCCAGCGTGCGCTGGCCGCCCGAGAGCAGGCTGCGCTCCGTGATCTCGAGCTCGAGCGAGTCGGCTCGCAGGCCGGTGTCGCGCAGCGCATCGCGCACCATCGCGACGAACTGACCCGATTGGAACTGGTGCGACGAGACGTTCACCGCGATGCGAAATCCCTCGTGACCGCCACGCTGCCAGCGCGCGGCCTGTTCGCAGGCGGATCGCAGCACCCACTCACCGATCGAGACGATCAGCTGAGACTCCTCGGCGACGCCGAGGAACTGCGCCGGCAGCATGAGTCCCAGCTCGGGATGACGCCAACGGATCAGCGCCTCGGCGCCGACCACGCGTCCGCGCGTGGCATCGACCACCGGTTGATAGAAGAGCGCCAGCTCGCGGCTGTCGAGCGCCGCGCGCAGCCTGCTCTCGCGCGCCGCTCGCTCGAGCGCTTCGCCGTTCTGGCCCGGGGTGAAGAATGAATAGCGGTCGCGACCGCTGCTCTTGGCGGAGTACATCGCCATGTCCGCGTGCTTCAGCAGCTCCTCGGACGAGGCGGCGTCGCGCGGGAAGGCGGCGATCCCGATGCTCGCGGTAATCAAGTGCTCGCGGCCCTTCAGCGAGACGGGTTGGCGCAGCAGCGCGAGCACCTTCTCGGCGACGCGTCCGGCGTCCGCTTCTTCGGCGAGGTTCGTGAGCAGGATGGCAAACTCGTCGCCGCCCAGGCGCGCTCCGGTGTCGCTCTTGCGCAAGCAGGTTGCGACGCGCTGGGCCGAGAGTCGCAGGATTGCGTCGCCCGCAAAGTGGCCCAACGAGTCGTTGATCAACTTGAACTCGTCGAGATCGAGGAAGAGTACGGCGAGCTTCTGGCGGTTGCGGCGCGCCGACGCGACGGCTTGATCGAGGCGATCCTGGAACAGTGAGCGATTCGCGAAGCCGGTGAGCTGGTCGTAGGTGGCGAGCTGCCGCGCACGCTCCCGGGCGATGTTCAGTTCGAGAAACATGCGCTGATTGCGGATCGCGTGCTGGAGACTCCACACCAGCGCACCCGGGCTGAGCGCACACTTGATGAGATAGCCACGCGCGCCCACCTCGACAGCCTTCGCCGCGAGCATCTCGTCGTCGCTGTCCACCATCACCACGACCGGCACCAGCGGCGCGCGCACGCGGGCTTGCGAGACGGACACCAGTTCGCGCGGGCTTCCGGCGCCGACGTCCATCAGCAACACGTCGACCTCGTTGCGCTCGAGCGCGTCGAAGGCGTGTTGCAGGTTCATGGCGTGGGCGAGGGCGACTTCGGTTTCGCGGGAATGCTCGAGGAGCGCGCGCAGCAGCGAGACATCGGCTGCGTGGGGACCGACGAGCAGCACCCGGATCGGACCGGGCGTCCCGTCGCGGCCGTCCTCGATTGCCTCCGTCGCCATGCCGTTCGTGTCTCCAGCGGCGTACTGCGAAGCCGCCACCTGCTATCGGCGCTCGCTCGCAAAGGCCTGAATCGACGGGCTTGCCAGGCAGGCATCGAGCCCGCATGATGCGCGCCTGACCGCGGTCGAATCGGATGAATTCTGGATCGTATTGACAGATTGCATGATGAAGCCGGTCGCCTGGCTGCGTTGGGGCGCCTCCCCCGCGGCCTACGGGAGAACGCAGTGCGCTGCGCGAGACGCCCCCGTCGTCTAGCTTCCTGCTGCTGACCATGCTGGCAGCCCTCGGACCCCCGACTTGCTTTCCGCGCCTCGAGTTCCCCGGTTACACGGTGATCCAGCTGGAGCCGGCCGTCATGAGCGAACGCAAACTCCCGCCGTGGACACCGAGCCAGGAAGGGGAACGCGTCGTGCTGGTCGCCTCGAAGGGCGGCATGTCGAAACACCCGGTCTGGTATCTGAACCTCGTCGCGAATCCGCGCTGCAGCGTCGAGATCGGCCGCGAGAAGCGCGCGATGCGGGCGCGCACTGCGAATGCCGAGGAGAAGGCGGCGCTGTGGCCGCGACTCGTCGCGATGTACCGCGACTACGACGACTACCAGTCGCGCACCGATCGCGAGATCCCCGTCGTGGTACTCGATCCGGTCGCCTGAGCCGCCCGCGCTCCGGCGAGCTGGTGGGTGCATTCCCGCGGCAAGCAGTGCGCAGGCCATGGCTCGAATCATCCTCTGCAACGATCGTTCGGCTCGACAGACGGGGTGTTCGACGTGGGACCGACGGATCGGCGCTCCGGCTGCGGCGTCTCGCTGGGCGGCGCGCCTGCTAGGGCTCGAGGCGTTCGAGGCGGACTGGTGTCGTGGACTCCTTATCGGGACCGATGAAGCGAACCCAGCGATCCGCCAAGCCGTACTTCGCGCGGAGAAGTTCGTGAAGCTTCGGGTGCGGCCCCGGGACGGCATCGGCACGGTAGCGATGCGTCTCGCCAGCGCGCTCGATCTCCACGATCGGCCGAGCCCTGAGGTTGTGCATCCAGGCGGAGTTGCCGCCGTGGAGCCAGGAGATGGCGCCGTCGTCCACGATCCAGAGTCGGGTTTCGAGCCATCCGCCGTCGGGGTTCTCGGTGCGCAAGACGATCACCTCGCGGCCGACTTCGATCAGCGCCCAGTGAGCGGCCACGTAGGCCGCGCAGAGACCGAAGACAGCCGCCAGGACGATCGCAATTCGCCTCATCGGATTCCTCCGCGCCGCGCGATGCGCGGAACCCACCGGGGAACGAGTCTGCAGTACTCCTCGTAGTTCGCCCCGAAGCGCTTTCTCAGCTCCGGCTCCTCGACGTAGCGAACCGCTGCGTGGGCGCCGACGGTGACGGCAAGCGCATAGAGCAGAACACCGACGCTCGAGAGGTACAGCGCGGCGGCCCAGATTACGAGTACCTCGGCGGCCATGATTGGATTTCGGATCACCGAGAAAGGCCCCCTCGTGACGAGTTCCCGTGGCGCATCCATCGGCAGCGGTGTGCCTCGGCCATGGCGGCTGAACGCGTCGAGACAGGCGATCCACACGCCGACCCCTACGACGAGACAAGCGCCCGCCATCCAGGTTCGGAAGAAGGCGGGGACGAAGAGGGGGCTCGGGAGGAGACGGTGAGAGACCCAGGGCAAGGCGACCATGAAGACGGCGAAGAAGAGCAGCGCGTTGAGTAGCGACTTCGCCCACAGCGCCCGGGTGGTCCGAGTCGTGCTCGGCCGGATGGCGCCCTGCAAGACTTCTCGCACTCCCATGCTACGACGTGGGGCGCCAGCCCGAAAAGGTCTCATGGGCAGGCTTCTGGCTCCTCTCCCGTGCGTGAGCCTCCAGCCGCTCCACCAACCATTGGAACCACTCCGCCCACGACTCCTGAGCGCTCTCGACGCGCACATCTTCTTCCCAGCGGCGGAGCTTCCTCCACATCAACAATGTCAGGCCGCCGGTGAGCTCTTCCACGATCGAAAACGGAGTGACTCGCCGGAAGACGAGGAGGCCAATGGTTTCGTACGCGAAGGAGACCAGGATCGCCGACTCCTCGTACTCCGCCCCCTTTGCCCGCAGCTCGGCGGCCGAGCACCCATCCGGAAGCAGCCGGATCAGTCGAACTGATCGCGCAAACTCGGGGTTGTAGAACGAGCGAACCAGCTCCGCCGCGGCGTTCTCTCGGCGCTGCGTGCGGTACTCGCGAAGCTGGATGATGGCGAATGCGGCGCCTCCGACCACGGCCGCACCGCTGAGGATGTCAGCGAAGTTGGCAAGCGTGCTGAGATCGGCCATCGCGCTCCTTTTCTTCCGTCGAACGGATCGACGCGCGCACCCACGCAGGGAGAGAAAGAGTGCGAGTCTACACGAGTCGGAAACAGCACTCCTGTGGCATCGATCTGCACGCGAGAACGATGTGCGTCTGTCTCCTCGACCGCGATCGACAGGTCCTCGTCCAGTCATCCTGCCTTCGAGCCCGCATTCAAGAAGACGGGCCATGGATCCGCCTCTCGGCTTCGTCGGCATCGAAGCTCGAAGGACCGGCTCGACCCACACCCGTGGCCGCCGCACTCGTGGCATCCGCCCGCTACCACACACCCGGAAGCAGACGCCAGCGAACCCGTAACGTGTATTCCGGATAGCCCGCGAGCCCCCGCCGAAGCGTCCGCTCCTCCCGCACGATGCGCGCCGCCAACAGAAGACAGCCCAGGGCCGCCGGCGCCAAGCCCCACAACGTGCCCACCGCGAGCGGGAGCACCAGGTGCGCAACGACGGCACCGGCATAGCCCGGATGCCGAACCCACGCGTACGGCCCGCGATCGACGACGCGATGGCCCCGCTCCGACTGGACCCGCACGACGGTGGCGAAGAACGGATTGACTCGCATCGCCCAGAGCGAGAAGCCATAGCCCGCGACGAAGAGCGCCAGGGCCGAGATTTCGACCCACAGCGGCAATGGCGGCGACGCCCCGAAACGCCGATCGAAGCCGCACGCGATGAGGGTTCCCGGGTACAACAGCAGCGCGAAGGAGACCGATAGCAGGACGTCACCACGCTCGCCTTGGGCAAGAAGGCGGCTGCGCTCGGTGAGGAGCGAAGTGCTCAAGACCAGCAGGGCAGCGAGGGCAAAGCCGCTGAAGACCAGCACGAAAGCCCAAGCCATGGGCCACCGCAGTTCACCGGCCGGGATCAGCAGAGCACCCGCAATGAGGAGCACCGAAAGGATCGTCTCGAATACTGCAAGCGTCACGGACTCAACGCCTACCGATCATGCGGCCCAACCGTTCCGTCAGCGGCGTGTGCGCGGTCCGCCTCTTCCGCCGCGCGGGCGTCCGCCCGGTGCGCCGTCGCGACCGCCGCCCGACGACGATCCGCGGGGACGCGCCGACGGCCCCCGGCCGCGTCCTCCGCCCTCTCCCGGGCGACCCCCGCCGCGGCGCTCGGCGTTCAGCTTCGCGCGGCCGCGCTCGTGCGCCTTGCGCGCGCGGATCTGGGAGATGCGCTCGGCGAGCGATACTTCGAGGTTTCCCTTCGGCTTCGCGCTGTAATCGAAGTCGGGAACCGTGATGCGCGGGAGGCTCTTGCCGATCGCGCGCTCGATGCGCGCCATGTCGCTCTGCTCGCCTGGCGACACGAAGGTGAAGGCCTCGCCGGTCAGCTCCGCGCGTGCGGTGCGGCCGACGCGGTGGATGTAGTCGTCGGGCACCAGCGGCACGTCGAAGTTCACGACGTGGCCGAGCGCTTCGACGTCGATGCCGCGCGCGGCGATGTCGGTGGCGACGAGCACGCGGTACTTGCCGCTCTTGAAGCCGGCGAGCGCTTCGGTGCGTTGCGACTGCGAGCGGTTGCCGTGGATGCGCACCGCTTCGATCTTGTTGCGCACCAGGTGCATCGTGAGCCGGTCGGCGCGGTGCTTGGTGCGCGTGAATACCAACGCCTCCTGGATCTCGCCGCGCTCGAGCAGCGCCACCAGCAGCGCCTGCTTCAGTTCCTGTGCCACCGGGTACACGGCTTGCGTGATGCCGACGGCCGGCGCCGCGCGGCGCGCCAGTGTGACGATGGCGGGATCGTGCAGCAGCTCGCGCGTGAGCGTCGCAATCGGCGCGGGCATCGTCGCGCTGAAGAAGAGCGTCTGTCGCCGCGAAGGGATGTGGCGCAGCACGCGGCGGATGTCGGGCAGGAAACCCATGTCGAGCATGCGATCGGCTTCGTCGAGCACCAGATGCTCGAGCCCGGCGAGCTTCGCGTACGGCATGCGGAAGTGGTCGAGCAGCCGGCCGGGCGTGGCGACGATCACGTCCACGCCGCTGCGGAAGGCATGCTCCTGCGGTCCCATTCCGACGCCGCCGAAGATCGCGGCCGCGCTGATCGGCGTGTGGATGGCGAGGTCGCTCAGGTCGTCCAGAATCTGGGCCGCCAGCTCACGGGTCGGTGTCAGGATGAGCGCGCGCGTGGTGCCACGCGGCTTGTCGATCAGTTGGTGCAGGATCGGCAGCAGGAACGCCGCCGTCTTGCCGCTGCCAGTGGTCGCCGAGGCGAGCACGTCACGTCCCGCGAGCGCCGGCGGGATCGCCTCGGTCTGGATCGGCGTCGGCCGCGTGAAACCGAGTGCTTTCACGCCCTTCAAGAGACTCGGGTGAAGCTTCAGGGTGCTGAACGGCACGAGTGGCCTTTCCGGTGGGTCGTCATGCCGCACCAATGGTGGGGTTGGTTCAATGCATCAGCCGGAACGGTGCCAGCGTGATCGCCCGCTCCGGGCACGCTTCCACGCAGAGATTGCAGGCGTTACACGCGTCCGGGTTCACGACGAAAGTCTGGCGATTCTCGCGCGCGGCCGACTTGAGGCGGCCGAGCAGCGACATGCCCGCTTTGTCCTGCTGCGAGAGCCGGCCAATCTCGAAGACGTCGTAGGGACAGACGCGAACGCAGTCTGCCCTGGCTTCGCAGCGATTGCGATCGACGACGGGCGCGAATCTGCCGGGGATGCCCGAGCAGGTCCCGCGCTCACTCACCGAGGAGATTTCGCGCGACGACCTTCAGCTCGAGGATCGGCTTCACGCCTTCGAAGATCGGCAGCACCAGCGCATCGACGGTGTAGCGGCTGATCGCGTATTCCTCGGCGTAGCCCCAACCGCCGTGCAGCAGCTGGGCGTCCTGCGTGATGCCGACCGCGATGTCGCACGCGAGCAGCTTCGCCTGCGCCGCGAGCGGCGCGGCCTTGCGCTCGTCCTCGTCCATCGCGAGCGCGGCGGCGTAGGTGATGGCGCGCGCAGCGGCGAGCTTGGCCGCCATCCTCCCGATCAGGAACTGCGTGAGCCCGTACTCCACGGTCGCGCGGCCGAACTGCACGCGATCGAGCACGTACTCGCAGGCCCTCTCGAGCGCCGCCTGTGCGAGACCGCAGGCGCGACCGCCGGTCTGCAGCCGTCCGGCCGCGAAGCCGCCCATCTGCAGGTAGAAGCCCTTGCCGAGTCCGCCTTGGTCGCCGACCAGATTCGTCGCCGGTACGAACCAGTTCTCGAGCTGCACCGTGAAGGAGTGCATGCCGCGGTAGCCGATCGTCGCGTCGGCCTTGCCGCTCATCTTGCCGCCGCCGGGCTGCGTGCACTCGAAGTCGTGGCCGCGGTGCGGCTCC
>JAGSPS010000431.1 GCA_018262315.1 Deltaproteobacteria bacterium
GAGCGCGGGTTCATCCGGGCCGAGGTGATCGCATTCGCCGACTTCGTCGCCTGCAAGGGCGAGCACGGCGCGCGCGAGCAGGGGAAGATGCGTCTCGAAGGCAAGGAATACGTCGTGCACGACGGCGACGTCATGCACTTTCGCTTTAACGTCTGAACGCTTTGGCGCCGCCGGAGCCGGGCCGGTCCCACGGTCGGCGCCGCCCACCGGAACGCGTGTGTTGCGCGCGCCGGCGCGCGCAAAAAAATGGCCGGCGCGACGTGAGGAGGAACGCCGGCCGGCCCGTCGCGGAGGAGGAGCCACTCTCCCGCAACGCACCGAGCATAATGCCGTTGTCCTTACGGTCGGCTTACTTCGTGCGCTGCATGGGTAGCGCCAAGCGCTTGCGGATCCAGACAACGGCCTTGCCCGAACTGCCCGATCTCGTGGTGTATGCCGAATCGCTCGACACGCGCATTCGCGGCGAGCGGCTCGAGCGTGTGCGCGTCCTGAACGCGTTTGTTCTGCGCACGGCGGTTCCTCCGCTGGCGGCCGCTTTCGGGCGGCGCGTGCTCGGGGTGCGGCGCCTCGGAAAGCGGATCGTGATTGCGCTCGAAGACGACTTGTATCTGGTGCTCCACCTGATGCGCGCGGGGCGGCTTCGCTGGCTTGGGAAAGGGGCAAAATCGCCGGGACGCATCGGCCTGGCGGTGTTCGAATTCCCTGCGGGCTCGCTGGTGCTCACCGAGGCGGGAACGAAGCGGCGCGCCTCGCTCCATCTCGTGCACGGCGCGGCGTCGCTCGCCCCCTTCGACGCGGGCGGACTCGAGGTGCTCGAATGCGATCTCGCGGCGTTTGCAGAGAGGCTGCGGAGCGAGAATCACTCGCTGAAGCGTGCCCTGACGAATCCATTACTTTTCAGCGGTATCGGCGGCGCGTATTCCGACGAGATCCTGTTCCGCGCGCGACTCTCGCCAATCGCGCTCACGCAGAAGCTCACCGACGACGAGATCGCGAGGCTTCATGCCGCGGCGGTCGAGGTGCTGTCTGAGTGGACCGAGCGGCTGCGTGGCGATGCGCGTGTCGGGTTTCCCGAGAAGGTCACCGCGTTCCGAGAGGATTTCGCCGTTCATGGGCGCTACGGAAAGCCATGCCGCATCTGTGGCGCGCCGATTCAGCGCATCGTCTACGCGGAGACCGAGACGAACTACTGCGCGCGCTGCCAGACTGGCGGAAAGATCCTCGCGGATAGAGCACTTTCCCGCCTGCTGCATAAGAGCTGGCCGACGTCGATCGAAGAACTGGGGTGACGCGAGTGCCCTGGGCGCGGTGCGATCGAGGCCCGCCTGCCCGCACCCCGAACGCATCAGTTGCGGTACGCTCGCGCCGGCGTCCCAATCCTCGATCCCGGATCCTGCCTTCTCCGCTCCGCGCATGAACGAAGCCACCGCCCGAGAAGTCGTGATGGTGCGCGCCGTCGAAACGATGGACGCGCAGCGGGCGCTATGGAGCGACGAAGACCGCGACTGGGCGAGCCGCGCTGCGGCGGAAGTCGTCGGCACGGGTGCCGCGCCTGAGGCGTTCGTCGCGCGTCGCGCTTCGCTCGCGCTCGAACGCCTGGGCACGCGGGCGGCCGCGATCCCGCGCGCTCTGCGAGCCGTGACCTGGCGCTCGTGGATCGGCTACGCGATCGTCGCCGCAGCGTTCGCCGTCGGGCTCGCGGTCGATCGCATCGGACCGCGCGAGCGCGTGAACATCCTTGCGTTCCCCCTGCTCGGTCTGATCGTGTGGAATGTCGCCGTGTATGCGCTCATCCTGATACGCGGCCTGGCCGGAATTGCGAGCGACAGGGCGCGCGGCCTGGGGCCCATCGCCCGAGCGGTCGCGCGGTTCGCGCATGGCGCGCCGCGCCGCTTCGGCGTCGGCGAGAAAGAGGAGAGCACGACGTCCGCGCTCGCCGATTTCGCCGAGTCCTGGGGACGCTTGTCCGCGCCGCTCCTCGCCGCGCGTGTCGGCACGATCCTGCATGCCGCAGCGTTCGCGCTCGCGCTGGGCGCGCTCGCCGGCCTGTACCTGCGCGGACTCGTGTTCGAGTATCGCGCCGTCTGGGGCAGCACGTTCCTCGATGCGCCCGAGGTGCGTACGGTCCTTTCTTTCTTTCTCGGGCCGGCCTCGGCGCTGACGGGCATTCCGATCGCCGACGTAGCGCGGCTCGAGGCCATCCGTCTTGCCCCGGATCACCCGGGCGAGAACGCGGCACCGTGGATCCACTTGTATGCGGCGACCATCGCGTTGGTCGTTCTCGTGCCGCGAGCTGCAGCGCTCTTCAGTCTGGCGGCCACACCCGAGGCCGAGAACCACGGGACGTTTCTCGACCGCCTGACTGCGAAGGCGCGCGGAGCGCCGGTCGCTGCGATCCTCGACGAAGCCGGCTTCCGCAAGCGGTTCGCCGGCCAGCCCGCTCGCCTCGAGGAGCGGCGCAATGCCTGGCGCGACGTCCTCGCGCCTTTCGGGATCGACCCGGTGTTCGTCGACCTCGAATCACCCGATCTCGTCGCTGCGGAAGCGTCGTTCAACGCGGCGATGGAGAGCGCTGCGCGCCGGAAGCCGCGGTCATGAGCGAAGACCCGCGCCGCATCGAGCTCTCGCTGATCTCCCACACGAACATTGGCAAGACGACGCTCGCGCGCACGCTGCTCGGCCGCGACATCGGCGAGGTGCGCGACGCGGCGCACGTGACCGACCTCGCCGAGCCGCACACGATGATCGAGGACGCCGAGGGCGATGTCCTCCGGCTCTGGGATACGCCCGGCTTCGGTGACAGCGCGCGGCTCGCAAAGCGCTTCGCGCAATCGGGGAACCCGATCGGCTGGTTTCTCTCGGAAGTCTGGGATCGCTGGCGGGACCGCCCGTTCTGGTCGAGCCAGCAGGCGCTCAAGAACGTCCGCAGCGAGGCCGACGTCGTGCTGTATCTCGTGAGCGCTGCGGAAGATCCGCGCGACGCCGGCTACGTCGCCGCGGAGATGCAGATCCTCGAATGGATCGGCAAGCCCGCGATCGTGCTGCTCAACCAGGTGGGCGAGCCGCGCCCTCGGGCCGAGGAGCACGCCGAGGAAGAACGGTGGCGCAGCCATGTCGCCCGCTATGGGTTCGTGCGCGACGTGCTCGCGCTCGACGCCTTCGCGCGCGCCTGGGTTCAGGAGTTCGTGCTGATGCGCGCGGTCGCGAAAGCGCTGCCCGAAGCGAAGCGCGCGGCTTTCGAGCGGCTCACTGCGGCGTGGCAGGCGAAGCGCATGGGCGAGTTCGAAGCGTCGATGGCGGCGCTCGGCGGGCAACTCGCGCGCGCGGCGTGCGACCGCGAGCCCCTCGACGAGACGGGCATGAAGGCGGCGCTGCGCGAGGTCGGCGCGGCGCTCGGCATCGGACGCAATGGCGAGGCGACCGCGAAAGACCGCGCGATGCAGCGCCTCGCGGAGCGCCTCGACGCCGACATCCGCGCGACCACCGACCGCCTGATCGCGGCGAATGGGCTCGAAGGGCGCGCGGCGAGCGACGTTCTCGCGAGGCTGGCCGGCGACTTCGCGGTCACGGAGCGCATGAGCGAGGGCAAGGCCGCAGTCGTCGGCGGACTCGTCTCGGGCGCATTGTCGGGGCTCGCTGCCGACGTCGCCGCCGGTGGCCTGACTCTCGGAGCCGGGATGCTCACGGGCGGTCTGCTCGGCGCGCTGGGCGCCGCGGGTCTCGCGCGCGGCTACAACCTCGTGCGCGGCGCGAAGGAGACCACCGTGTGCTGGAGCGGCGAGTTCCTCGACGGCCTGTTCGCCTCGGCCCTGCTGCGTTATCTGGCAGTCGCCCACTACGGCCGCGGTCGCGGCGAATGGCAGGCGGCGGAGTATCCGCCTTTCTGGCGCCAGGAAGTCGCGAAGGTCGTCGATGCGCGCCGCGGCGCGCTCGCGGCGATCTGGTCCGAGCGGGCGGGCGACTGCGACACTGCGCAGCTTGCTGGCGTACTGCAGCGCGAGCTTGCCGCCGCCGCGCTCGATCTTTTCGAGCAGCTCTATCCGGGGGCGCTCGGCATTGGCGGGGACCAGGGATCAGGGATCAGGGATCAGGACTAAGCTTGGCGCGCGTCGGGTACGTCCATTCGGCGTGCCGCAACCTGCCCTCTGCGTCCCTGCGGGTCGCCCGCGCCTTAGCGCCGCGGCCTGTTGCCAGGTGTCACGATCGACGGCGCGCGGCTCAGCTGCGCGAGGGCAGCGTGACCACGAAGCACGACCCGCCGCCGTCGCGCGCGACACAACGCACCTCACCGCCGTGGCGCCGCGCGATCTGGCGCACGAGCGAGAGGCCGAGCCCCGCGCCACCCTGGCCTTCGCGTGATCCTGCCGGGCGATAGAACGGCTCGAATATGCGTTCGCGCTCCGCGTCGGGCACGCCTGCCCCGCGGTCACA
>JAGSPS010000178.1 GCA_018262315.1 Deltaproteobacteria bacterium
CGTCGTGCTCTTTCCGGACGTGTCGGAACTCGTGCAGCTCCAGTCGCAGGTGCTGCACACGGAGAAGATGGCGTCGCTCGGACGGCTCGCGGCGGGCGTTGCGCACGAGATCAACAACCCGATGGGTTTCGTACATGCGAATCTGGCGCAGATGGAGGAGTACCTGTCGGATCTCGCGCGCCTGCTCGACGCCGCCCGCAGCAGTCCCGAGCGCTTCGCGTCGCTGTCTCGCGAACTCGACACCGAGACGCTGCTCGCCGATTTCGGTCAGGCGATCCGCGAATCCCAGGAGGGATCGGAGCGTATCCGCCACATCGTCCAGGATCTGCGCGCCTTCGCCTATCGCGACGACGGCGAGTGGGTCGCTGCCGATCTGAACCGCTGCCTCGACTCCACTGCCCACATCGTGTGGACCATGATGAAGCATAGCGTGGTGCTGCAGAAGGAATACGCGGCGCTGCCCCCCGTGCGCTGCCATCCCAAGCAGCTCGAGCAGGTCTTCATGAACCTGCTCGTGAACGCCTACCAGGCGATCGAGGCGCGCGTCGCGCGCGACGGGGGTGGCAATGGCGAGATCGTGCTCCGCACCGAGTGCCGCGATGACGGGGTCGTGATCGCAGTCTCCGATGACGGCGCCGGCATCTCGGCCGAGCACGCCGATCGGATCTTCGAGCCCTTCTTCACCACCAAGGAGGTGGGAGAGGGGACGGGCCTCGGGCTCTCGACCTCATTCGAGATCGTGCGCCGTCATGGCGGCACGATTCGCGCCCTGCCGCGCGAAGGCGGCGGCACGACGTTCGAAGTGTCGCTCCCGCAGCATGGACCCGACGGCAGGGCTGCGCAGCCGTGAGCGGCGACACTCCCACGCTCCTCGTCGTCGACGACGAGGAGCGCATTCTCTCCGCGCTGCGCCGCTCGCTGCGCCGCGAGGGGTGGTGCGTCCTCACGGCCAGCACGCCAGACGAAGCGCTCCGCATCCTCGACGAACAGCCGGTCGACGCGGTGCTCTCCGATCACAAGATGCCGCGCATGAGCGGTCTCGAAGTGCTCGAGGCGGCGGCGCGCCGCCGCCCCAACGCCGCGCGCATCCTGATCTCCGGCTGGCCGGACGAGATCCCTGCCGAGCGACTGGCCGCGCTCGGCGTTCGCGCACTCGTCCCCAAGCCGTGGGACGACGCCGAGCTCAAACGCATCCTGCGCGAGGCGCTCGCCGCGCGCCGCTGAATCACTCGCGGGGGAGACGGCTCAGGTACTCGAGGTCGGTCTTCTGGGAGTTCTTGGCGCCGACGGCGAGCACCCGGAAGCGGCGCTGGCGACCGACCGTGTAGTAGATGCGACCCTTGCCGGCGAAGCCCAATTCGAAGATCGTGAGATGCGCGGGCAGGCCTCCCACCTTGCGGCGGACGGCGGCCGTGTCGACGTCGTCCGACAGGCGCTTGATCTCTTCCTCGGCGCGCAGCTTCAACGACTCGTCGCGCAGCGCAATCAGATCATGGATCGCGTGGTCGTCGACCTCGAGGTTCTTGTAGAGCATGCGCAGGCGTTGAGCGAGCTGGCTGACGTCACGTGCGCGCGGCGCGGCGGGTTCCTTCGACACTCCGGCGCGCTTGAGCTTCTCCTCGAGAGCACGCAGCGCTTCGTCCTTCCGCGACAGGTCTGCGAGCGCCTCGTCGAGCATCTCTTCGAGCCCGGCACGTTCGCTGACGAGCGTCTCGTGGAAGGTGCTCGCGCGGGCGCGCAGCTCGGCTTCGCGGCGCGCCAGTGCCTCGAGCTTTTCCTGGAGCGCGCCCCGCTCGGCGCGTACCGACGCGATCTCGCCCGAAACCTCGGCCTCCACGCGTTCGTCGACCTGGTGGGTCAACTCGGCCAGTTCGGCTTCGATCTTTGCCGCGCGCGCGGCGGTTTCCTCGCGCACCGCGAGCGCCTCAGCAATGCGACTCTCCGCGAAGGCCTGCCGGCGGCGGTCATAGAGGAAGAGCGTGTAGATCAGCGCCGCCGCGTAAGTGATGAGGATGGCGTTGGCGACCAGCGAGTTGTGTGGCACCGAGACCACCACGTCCGCCGTCGCCGGCAGCAGATGCGCCGCCTCGGCGACCGGGTCCCCGGGCATCGGTGTCGAGAAACCGGGACCACCCGCGTAGATCGGTTGGCCGTCCGCGCCGAGCACGATCGCGGTCGCGCGCACGCCGCCGACGCGCACCCACTCCGAATCTCGCACCACCGCGTCCACGCCGCGCTGGATCTGGGCGACGATGGGTCCCGCAGCGGGATCGACGCGCGCCGCGACCGCCACGTTCTCGCGGAAGCTGCGACCGAAGAGCTGCTCGACGCCCTTCACCGTGAATACATAGAGCAGCACGAAGACGAGGATTGCGATGTAGGTCTCGCGGAAGGAGGCGAGTCGGTCGAGCGTGATGCTCGATCCGGCAGCGGTCCTCGAGCCCGTCGAGTCCGTCGGCGGCGCCGCGAGCGGAAGCGAGTTTCCTTCCGACGGAAGAGAATTCCCCATCGCCTCGACAGCATAGGCGCATCCGCGGCGATCCCCAGTGCTCAGGGCGATCAAGCGGGGTCGCTAGACACAGTGCGGGGGTGTTTCCCGTCCAGCGGCGCGGCGCACGGATCTTGCATTAGTGAAGCGGAACTCGCGAGTCGGCAAGCTCCAACGCGCGCTTCGCCAGGTTTCCTGCATCTGATCTGCACGCCAGAATGCGACACGCGCGATGCCGGGGACGGGGTCGATGCGAGCGCATTGCTCGCGTCGCAGCTCGGCCTCGGGACGAGACGGATCGCTCGCAGGGTCGGTTCGGAGTGCTCGGGGGATTGTGTGGACGGCGAGCCTCGAAGAAAGAATCCCCGCACGCCCTTCGAAGGCTGGGTGGAGATCAGCGCGTCAGGCGAGCGGCGGCTCGCCACGGCTCGCGACCTCTCGCCCGCCGGCATCGGTGTCGACCTTCCCGGCGCCCCGCTCGCGCCGGCCTCGGCGCTGATCTGCGAGTTCGCGTTGCCCGGAATCTCGCTTCCCCTCGCTCTAGACGGATCCGTCGCGTGGGCGGACGGCTCGCGACTGGGTGTCCGCTTCGACGACATCGACCCGGGACTCGCGGAACTGCTCGAGAACCACACGGCCGGCAGGCCCTGACCGCAAGCGAACCGCTCGCCTACGTTCCGCCACCCATGCGCGTCGTCGACCTCGATCGGGACATGAGCGACGTCATCCCGACCGGGACGACGCGTGACAGCCAGCTGCTCTTCGAGCGCATGACCGAGGTGACGCTCGCGCTGGCCGAGCCGGCAGCGGGCCGCCGGATCCTCGACGTGGCGAGCGGCTTCGGTCAGGACTCGCTCGCGCTCGCGGCGCTCGGCGCCGACGTGGTCGGCGCCGAGCCGTCGGCGCGCATGACGGCCTGGGCAAGACTCGTATCCGCGAAGGCGAGTGGGCGCATCCCGCAGTGGGTGCGCGGCTGGTCCGACGCGCTGCCCTTCGCTTCGGGGAGCTTCGACGCGGCGATCTGCAAGGGCGCCATCGACCACTTCGACCGCCCGGAACTCGCGATCGCCGAGATGGCGCGCGTGACCCGCCCGGGCGGCCGCGTGGTGCTCGCGATCGCGAACTTCGATTCGCTCGCGTGTCGCCTCGCCCGCGCACACGACGCGCTCGCGGAACGCTGGAGCGGCGCCGCCCCGCGCCGCGGGCGCCGTCACTACGACGTGCCGGCCGATCACTTCACGCGCTACGACCTCGGCCTGATGCGCGAGCAGGCGGCGCGCTCGCTCGATCTGGTGCGCGTGGTCGGTGTGTCGCTCGGCTGGGGCTTCGGTCCGTGGACGCGCGCGGTCGAGCGCTTGCCGCGCGCGCTGGCGTTCCGCGCGCTTCAGACGCTCGACGCCGTCGCGGCGCGTTCGCCGTCGCTCGCAGACGTCGTGGTACTGGTCGGCCGACCGCGCGCGCTGCACACGCGGCGGTAGAGCGCTGCGGTTCGCTCCGCGATGCGCGGCCACGAATAGGCCGCGACGATGCGCGCCCGCGCTTCCGCGCCGAGTCGCGCGCGCGCCTCGGGCTGTTCCAGCAGCGTCGCAATGCCCTTTGCGAGCGCATCGGGATCGCCGGGCGCCACCAGCAGACCGCCGCCGCCCGTCTCCATCACTTCGGGCAGCGCCCCCGCACGACTCGCGACCACCGGTGCGCCGCACGCCATCGCCTCGGCTGCGGGAAGGCCGAAACCCTCGTAGAGCGACGGCACCACCACCAGCGACGCGCGCTGGTAGAGCCGCACGAGTTGGTCGGTCTCGACGCGACCGGTGATGCGCAGCCGCTCCGGCGCCACGCCGAGCTTCGCTGCCAGCTTGCGCGCGTCGTGCAGCGGATGGTCTTCGTCCACCAACACCAGGCGCACGTCGGGCGGCAGCTTTGCGAGCGCTCGCACCAGGAACGCGACGCCCTTGTTCGGATCCGAGGTGCGGCCGACACACAGGATCTCGCCTGGCACGCGCGGGACCTGCGCGTCGGGCCGGAACAGCTCCGTGTCGAGCCCGTTGCCGAGCATGTGCAGGCGTTCGTCTGCGATTCCGAAGTCGCGGCGGATCTCGCGGGCGCTCGCCTGCGACGAGGTGATCACGGCGTCGAGCCGCCGCGAGACGAAGCGCTGCATCCCGACGGGGTGGAACTCGACGGTCCCGACGGCTTCCGAGAGTTTCGTGTCGCGGCGAAACGAGGCGCGGCGGTCGATCGTGAGCGGGTGGTGGATCGTCGCGACGACGGGCAAGCCGAGCGCGCGGATTCCGAGCAGACCCCAGCCGAGACACTGGACGTCGTGTACGAGGTCGTAGAAGAAACCGGCGCGCAGCCGCGCTGCCGTCGCGCGGAAGGCGCGCACGCTGAAGGCCGCCGGTTCCGGAAAGAAGCCGATGCGACTCGCGCCGAGTTCCCACAGCCGCAGCGGCGAGAGCACCGCGGCCGGATTCTCGCGCGGAAGGAAGTGGGCGTAGTCCTTCATGAACCACTTGCCCCAGAAGCGGTCGTCGTGGAGTTCGCACACGTCGGCCGCGTACGGCATCGGGTCGGGGTAGGGCGGCCCGACCAGCACTTCGACGCGATGCCCGAGCCGCGCAAGCTCGCGCGCGAGGAACCAGAGATAGATTCCCTGACCGCCGCAGTGCATGTTGCCGCGGTAGGCGGTGAAGAGGATGCGCAGCGGCCGACTCACGCGGCCCGCCTCGCATACAGCACCAGGCTCTTCGGGCAGATCCGATTCATCACCCACTTCTCGATGCGGTCGAGCCAGGGCGACGTCGTCGCCTGGATCAAGAACAGCCGATAGAGCTGCACGAGGCGCGAGCCGTCGGAGCGCGGCAGACCGACGACCGAGCGCAGCGCCCAGTACGGCGTGTGGAAGCCGTGGGCGAAACCGACACCGATCGGCGCGAGACCCGCGCTGAGCAGCGCGGCGGCGAGATCATTGGGACGGAAGATGCGGATGTGGCCGCCGGGAGACTCGAAGTAGTCGTCGCCGAGCCGCAGGTAGAGCTGTTCGCTGGTCGCCGTCGGCACCGTGACGGCCGCCGTCCCGCCCGGTCGCACCACGCGCGCGAGTTCGCGCGCCGCGGCGCGGTAGTCGTGCACGTGTTCCATCACTTCCGAGCAGATCGCGCGGTCGAAGCTGGCGTTCGCGAAGGGCAGCCGGAAGGCGTCGCCGCGCAGCATCACGCCCGAGCGCTGCAACTGGCGCGCGCGTGCCCGCAGCGGTCCGTGGCCCTTGCGCAGCGACGCCAGGTCGAGGTCGAGACCGACCACGCGGGCGCCGCGCTCGAGAGCGCCGAAGCAGTGCCGTCCCTCGCCGCAGCCGACGTCGAGGAGACGATCGCCCGGGCTAACCCCGAGCTGCTCGAGATCGACGGTGAGCAGCACGCCGCGCTTCCTCGAAGACTTCCACGAGCTGTGCGGCGGCGTCCGACCAGCGGAACACGCTCTGCACGCGCGCCCGCGCGTTGCGACCCATTTGCGCGCAGCGCTAGCAGCTCGGCAATCGCGGTGGCGAGCGCCTGCGGATCGCGCGACGCGAACAGGCGTCCCGCGTGGCCGTCGGGTCCGATCACTTCGGGCAGCGCGCCCGCGTCGCTCGCCACGACCGGCACCCCGCACGACATCGCCTCGCTCGCCGGAAAGCCGAAGCCCTCGAAGTGCGACGGCACCACCGCGGCGCGCGCCGTCGAGTACTGCGCGATCAGCTCGGGCAGCTCGAGCCAGCGCCGCTCGAGCACGACGCGATGTCCGATCCCGTACTTCTCGACGAGGCGCGGCACCAGACCGTGATCGGGAATGCGGCCGTCGATGATCTTGAGCGTGATGGACTCGGGCAGCAGCGCCATCGCCTGGAGCAGGGTACCGATGCCCTTCTTGCGGTCTTCGGTGCGACCGACGAAGAGCAGGTCGGTCTCGATGCGCTGACCCGGCGTCGGCGCGAACAGATCGGCGTCTGTGCCGTTGTAGACCACACGCACTTCCTTCTCCGGGATTCCGAAGCAGCGCTGGATCTCGCGACGCGACGCCTCGGACACCGTCACGATGCGCGCGAGGCGTTTCGCCACCTGCTGCTGCATCAGGAGCGGGAAGTAGAGCGTGCGTCTGACGCGCTTCACGAAGCTCGGGTCGATCGCGAAGTCCGCCTCGCGGTCGAGGTGCAGCGGGTGGTGGATCACCGAGACCACCGGCACGCCGGTCGCCTGCTGGTTGTCGAAGACCACGTCGAAGCGGTGCTTGCGCATCAGCTCCGGCCAGCGCAGGAAGAGCCGCGCGCCGAAGGTCTGCATCTCGGGGAAGACGCCCAGGCGCGAGACGCCGAGTTCCCAGAAGGTGAGCGGATCGAAGAGCCGCCGCACCGGCGTCTTGCGCAGCACCTCGGGCATCGGAAAGCCGAAGACGTTGGCGTTGGGGATCTCGTGGAGCGCGATGCCGGGATCGAGCGACGGCAGCGGCGGTCCCGCGATCACGTGCACTTCGTGGCCGGCGCGCTGCCACTCGCGCGCGAGGTAGGCCGCATAGATGCCTTGCCCGCCGCAATACATGTTGCCGCGATAGGTGAGCAGCGCGATCCGCACGGGAAGCGCCGACTACCGCGAAGAGTTCGAGGTCTGCGGCGGCGCGGTCTGGGCGGCCGGCGGCGCGACCTCGGCTTCGGGCTCGACCTGTACCGTGAGGATGGTCCAACCCACCCAGAAGCTGAGGCCGAGCACGAAGAACACGAAGATCGCGACCGGGATCGCGAGCGCCCAGTAGCTGCCTTGCAGGACGCCGATCAAGAAGAGCAGGGCGGCGAGGCCGGCGCCGGCGCAGATCAGCGCGCCCTGGTTGCGGGTGTTGGGGGTCATGGCGGGGGGCTCCTTCGGTCGCGCGGCGAGTCTGGGGGTCGTCGACTCTGGTGTCAATCGAGGATCGCCGTGCCTGCTCCCTGTATGTTCTGCCGCCATGCGTGTGATCGGCTTGATGTCCGGGACCTCCGCCGACGGCGTCGACGCAGCGCTCGTCGAGTGGCCCGACGATGGGGCGACGCGGCCGTTCCGGCTGCTCGCGTTCCACGCGGAGCCCTTCGATCGCGCGCTGCAGGACCGCATCCACCAGCTCGCCGCGGGGCGCCTTCCCGGCTCGCAGGTTTTGCGCGAGTTCGCGGCGCTCGACGTCCTGCTCGCCGAGCGCTTCGCCGCCGCGGCGGCGGCCGTGGCGCGCGTCGCGGGGCTGTCGCTCGACGCGGTCGACGCGATCGCCTCGCACGGGCAGACCGTCGCGCACCATCCCGAGCTACGCGCGACGCTCCAGATCGGCGACCCGTCGGTGATCGCGGAGCGCACCGGCGTCACGACGATCGCCGACTTCCGCCCGCGCGATCTCGCGGCGGGCGGCGAGGGCGCGCCGCTCGCGCCGTTCTTCCACTTCACCGCGCTTTCCGATCCCGCCGAGTCGCGCGTGGTGTTGAACCTCGGCGGCATCGCGAACGTCACCGGCCTCCCGCGCGGCGGCGATCCCGACGCCGTGCTCGCCTTCGACGTCGGTCCGGCCAACGCGCTGCTCGACACCGTGGTGCGAACCAGTAGCGACGGCCGCGAGCGCATGGACCGCGACGGTGCGCGCGCCCGGCGTGGCCGCGTCGATCGCGCGCTGCTCGCGCGCCTGCTCGACGACGAGTTCCTGCGCCGCGCGCCGCCCAAGTCGACCGGCCGCGAGCGCTACGGCTGGGACGAGGGCGAAGCGCTCGCGGCCGAGTGGCTGCGCGCGGGCCGGGCGACTGACGATCTCGTCGCGACGCTCGTCGCGTTCACGGCGGAGGCGGTCGCGCGGGCGTGTCGCGATTTCCTGGGCGGCGCGCCGGAGCGCCTGCTCGTGTGCGGCGGCGGCGCGCGCAATCCCGCCGTGATGGATGCGCTCGCGGCGGCGCTCGCCGAGAGCCACGTCGAGCCGACCGACGCCCAGGGCGTTCCCGGCGACGCCGTCGAGGCGATGGCGTTCTCGCTGATGGGCCGCAACGCGCTGCTCGGTGTCCCCAATCACCTGCCGCGCTGCACCGGCGCGTCGCGCGCCGCGGTGCTCGGGGAGCTGTCCCCGGGCCGAGCGGGTCTGCCGATCCGCGCGCTCAGAGTTCGAGGCTGAGTCCGTCGTCCGCCGTCTCGAGTTCGAGCCGACCGCGCCGGTCGCTCATCGACGGGCCGAGATGCGTGAGAATGAGGCGCTCGCAGCCGAGCGATGGCGCCCGCTCGATCAGCTCGCGGTACGCGATGTGCTCCGAGAAGGTCGGCTCGTAGAAGGTGCAGTCGCAGACCAGGAGATCGGCGCCGCGCGTGTGGCGCGGGAGGTCGTCGAACCAGCCGGTGTCACCGCTGTAGACGAGCCGCCTTCCGCCCACCTCGAGATCCAGGCCGTGCGGGCACGACTCGGGTTGGTGGTTCACGGCGAACGAGCAGACGCTCGCCGGGCCGAGGTCCACGAGTCGTCCGGTCGGCAACTCGACGAAACGCAACGCGAAGGGCATCTCGCGACCGGTGAGGCCGTGGCCGATCGCATCTGCGGCCGCGACGACGCGCGCCTCGATGCCCGGCGGGCCCGCGACGACGAGCGGGTGGCGGCGGCGATCCTCATAGATCGAAGCCAATATGAAACTGGGGATGCCGGCGAAGTGGTCGGCGTGGAAGTGCGAGACGGCGATCCCATCGACCGCGCTGCGCGGGATGCCGAGTGCGCTGAGTCCCGTGTTCGTGGTCGGCGCGCAGTCGAGCAGCAGGCCGCCGCTCCCGGTATTGACGAAGATCGCGGCCTGGCGCCGTCCGCCGGCGCCGAAGGCGTCGCTGGTGCCGATGAAGGTGACGCGGCTCACGGGGCGTCCGGGCGATCGGCGGCGCCGTGGAACGCACCGCCCGCGAAGACGCCGTTGCGGCCGCGGAAGCCGTCGGGGACCCGCTCGCCGTCCCACACGACGGCGCGTTCGAGCGCGACGCCGCGGCCCAGCGCGGCGCCGGCGCCGATCACCAGATCGCCTTCGATGCGCGTTCCGGTCGCGCGCGCGCGCGCGTCGGCGTCGAAGTACGAAAGGCGCTGCGGGCGGAGGTTCGCCTCGAGATACTCGACCGCGGTCCCCACGGGTTCCCACAAACAGTCGGCGGGCGCGAGCACTTCGCCGCAGACGTCGCGGGCGCCCGCGGCGAGGCGCGGCGCGAGCCAGTCGTCGAGATGCGAGAACACCTCGCGATCCGGCAGCGAATCGAAGATGCGCGCGGCGAACAGATTCACGCTCACGTAGACGCCCGACCGCTCCTCGCCGCCGAGATCGAAGCGACGCGCGATGCGCCGCACGCGCCCGGCCGCGTCGACGCCGATCGTACCGAAGCTCTCGGCGCGCGGGTCCTGGCGCAGTACGAGCGTCGCAGCGTCGCCGCGCGTGCGGTGGCGGTCGAGCAGCGGACGCAGATCGAGGTCGAGGATCATGTCGCCCGCGATCACCAGGCTCGGGTCGCTCTCGCGCAAGAAGCGGGCGGCGCGGCGGATGCCGCCGCCGGTGTCGAGCAGCAGCGGTTCCTCGGAGAAGTGCACACGCAGGCCCGCAGGCGCCCAGACCTTGGCGACGGCGCGCGTCGCGTCGGGAAGGCGATGCAGGTTCACGATCACCTCGCGCACGCCGTGGTGGGCGAGCCAGGCGAGCGGGTAGGCCAGCAGCGGGACGCCGCGCACCGGCAGGATCGGCTTCGGACGCAGCGTCGAGAGCGGCCGCATCCGCGTCCCGAGTCCGGCGGCGAGGATCATCGCGCGCATGCGTCGCCTCCGATCACTTCGGCGAGCTGGGCGAGCCGCCCGTCGGAGCCGGCGACACGCCCGAGCGCGCGGCGCACGTAGCCGAGCGTGGCGGGTGCGTAGCGCAGCCAGGACGCGTCGCCGCGTGCCGCGACTTCGTGGAACAGCGCGAAGTCCTTCGCCTTCCGCGTGATCGTGAGCAGGTCGAAGCGCTGCGTGAACTCGCCCGCGTCCGGCGCGTCGGGCAGCGCGGGGCGCAGCTGTTCCGCGAGCGCGGCGCATTCGTCGTCGGCGAGCACGACGTAGGAATCGCGCAGCAGGCAGACGAGGTCGTATTCGGGCGCTGCGAGCAGGGCGCCCTGCAGGTCGATCATCGCGAGGCCGCGGGGATGGCGTCGCTGGATCAGGTTCCTGCTCTGGAAGTCGCGGTGCGCGAGCCGCTGCGGCGCACTCGCCGCGGCGCCGGCGATGGCGTCGAAGGCCGCGAACACGACGTCGCGTTCCGCAGCGGTCGCGGCGCGGCCGAGCAGGGCCTGCAGACCGCTCGCCGCGAAGCGCTGCGCCTTCACGCGGAACAGCGTTGCGTCGAGCCTGCGCCCGAACGCGGGCACGCGACCGCCCGGATCGGCGAGTCGCTGCAGGCGCGGCACGAGTGCGCACGCTTCTTCGTAGAGCGCGCGCCGCTGCGCTGCGTCGGCAGACTCCAGCAGTTGCGCGAGCGAGGCGTCGCCGAGATCCTCGAGCAGGTCGAGGCCACGCGCGGGGTCGCCACCGAGACGTCGCGGCACCGGCAAGCCGTGCGTTTCGAGAAACGTGCGCAGCGGTTCGAGCGCGGGCTCGGGCAGCACGCCCGGCGCCGGCTCGCCGCGGTCGGCGCGCGCGATCAGCGTCGCCGGCGCTCCGCTGCGAAGCGTCACGCGATAGAAGCGGCGGTGCGCGAGGCCCCCGCCGGTGAGCCGCTCGACGTTCGCGACGTCGGCGCCGATGCTCGCGCGCACGAGCGCGCACAGCTCGTCTTCGATGCCGTGGAAGGGATCGCCCGCGCTCACGACGCCCTCAGCCGAACAGCCAGTGACACGCGGCGGTGGCCACGGCAAAGCCGGCGATGTCGCCGCCGAGACAGGCGAGCAGCGCGTGACGGCCGTCGCGCACGCGCGCCGCGCCGAGATAGAGCGTGAGCACGTAGAACGTGGTCTCGGTGGAGCCGTTGAGTGCGCCGGCGAGGATTCCGATGAACGAATCCGGTCCGTGCGTCTTCATGATGTCGACCATCACGCCGTAGGCGCCCGAGCCCGAGAGCGGTCGCAGCAGCGCCATGGGCAGGGCTTCGGCTGGGAAGCCGAGTCGCCCGGTCACCGGATCGACCGCCGAGACCAGCGCGTCGAGCGCGCCGGACGCGCGCAGCATCGCGATCGCGACCAGGATCAGCACGAGGAACGGGACGATGCGCACGGCGACCTCGAGCGCCTCGCGCGCGCCCTCGATGGCGACCTCGTAGACGCGCACGCGACCGGCGAGCCCGACCAGCAGCAGGCCGATCATGAAGATAGGCAGGAACCACGCGCCGAACGTGTCGCGGGCGAGCGTGAGAGGTGTGGTCGTCGGTGCGTTCACGATCAGGTGCCGGATCAGCGCAATGGCGAGTAGACCCGTCGTTGCGAAGATGACGAGTTTCGCGGTTCGGGTGACGGATCGGCGTTCGGCCGGTGAGGCGTGATCGCCGTCCGGACCGCGGGTCTGCTGCACTTCGGCTTCGCTCGAGGCTGCGGGTGAACCGACAGCGAGGGGCGTCTCCGGGTCGCTGCGGGGGCGGAACATCGGGAGTCTGCGCAGCGCGAAACAGAGCAGGATGGCGGTGCCGGTGGAAGCGGTGGTGGCGAGCAGGGTGGGGATCCAGATCGCTTCGGGAGATGCCGAGTTCATGCTGGCCCGCACCCCGATCACACCGAGCGGAAACAGCGAGACGCTGGTGGCGTTGATGGCGAGGAAGAGGACCATCGCGTCGCTGGCGCTCGCCGGCGTGCGGTTGAGCGTCTGCAGTTCGGTCATCGCCTTCAGACCGAACGGCGTTGCGGCGTTGCCGAGGCCGAGCACGTTCGACGCGAGATTCATGATCATGGCGCCCATCGCCGGGTGCTCGATGGGAACGTCGGGGAAGAGTCGGCGCAGGATGGGCGCGAGGCCGCGCTGCACGGCGCGCAACAGACCGCCTTCCTGTGCGACGCGCATCAGTCCGAGGAAGAGCGCCATCACGCCGACGAGGCCGATGACGAGATCGACGGCGTCCCGCGCGCCGCTGATCGCGGCCATCTTCACGGCGTCCATGCGGCCCACGAAGGCGGCGTAGACGACGGACGCGAGCATCAGACCGAGCCAGATGCCGTTGAGCAACGCACCCCCCCCTCGCGCGGCTCGTTGGCCGGCGCGAAAGCTCGGAGATGCGCCGCGTCGAGTCAAGACTCCGCTCGAGAGGCGCTGCACCCGAAACGGAACCGAGCCGGAGCGGCGGGGCCACTCTCCGGCTCGGTGTGGAGTCATCGGCAGCTGGCGGTCGGCCGGTCGGCTCTGGGCCTCCGCTCCGCCGCGCCGGCGTCCGAACTCGGCCTGCTAGCGGCCGCTGCGCTTCATGCGGCCCGTGCCCAGCAGAAGCCAGTCGAGGGACACGTGTTCCTTGATCGCGAGTGTGATCAGGAAGTCCGCGTGCGGTGTCGTTCCATTTTCATAACGGTTCACGTTCTGCTGGAACACGCCCAGCTCGCGCGCGAACTGGCGCTGCGAGCGATCTGCGCGCACCTGCGCGAGCCGCTCGGGCAGCTTCTTCTTCATTTTCGAGACGACGGATGAGGCCATGGTATTGATTTCTCCTACTGCGTTGCTTGCGTTGGTGAAGCTCGTTCAGATCGGTCTTCGGTTGCCGCCTGGTCGGCTCCGTCGAGCGTTGGCTCTCGACTGCGAAACCGGGGTTGCTCTCCGCGGTCGGCGAACCGAGCCAATCCGATTCGAGTTCTTGCAGGGTAGGCGGCGAGAGCGAATCCTGCAATCTGTGTAGACACGACCGGGGGCGAGCTGCGCGGACGACGCATCCGCGTGCCGCGCTCGGACGCGGTGCGGCCCACATCCGACCGCGTGCGCGAGGCGCTCTTCGCCCGCCTCGGCGACCTCGACGGGGTGCACGCGCTCGACCTCTTCGCAGGTTCCGGCGCGCTCGGGATCGAGGCGCTTTCGCGCGGCGCGACACGAGTCGTTTTCGTCGAGCGCTCGACGCCCATCGTGGCGGTGTTGCAGGCCAACCTGCTGGAGTTGGGGGTGTTCGAGCGGACGCAGGTCCTGCGTGGCGAGGCGACCGCCGTCGTGCGGCGTCTCAGCACAGCGGACGGCCACTTTCATCTCGCGCTTCTCGATCCGCCGTATACCGAACACGAAACGACGACCCGGGCGCTGCGCGCGCTCGTGACCTCGGGCATCCTCGCGGCCCGCGCGACCGTGGTGGTCGAAGCGTCGCGGCGGCATGCGCCGCAAGCCGTGGAAGGACTCGTGCGGGTGGACGAACGCCGCTACGGCGACACGGTGATCCACCGCTTCGAATACGCGCCTGGGACGAGTTCGGAGCCGAGTCCCGCAGAAAGCCATCGCGAGTTGGCAGGAGACGAGGAAACAGCATGAGCGACGACGGCGGCCGAAAGCGCCTGGCCCTCTTTCCGGCGAGCTTCGACCCGGTCACCAATGGGCACCTCGACCTGATCCACCGCGCCCAGTTGGTGTTCGATGAACTCGTGGTCGCGGTCGCGCGAAACGTCGAGAAACACGGCACGTTCTCGGTCGAGGAGCGCATCGAGATGCTCCAGGCGGCGGTGGGGCACCTGCCGGGCATCCGGATCACCGCGTTCGACGGACTGCTCGTCGATTACGCCCGCCAGATCGGCGCCGACGTGCTGCTGCGCGGTCTGCGCGCCGTCTCCGACTTCGAATACGAGTTCGAGATGGCGCTGATGAACCGGCACCTCTGCCCCGAAATCGAGACGCTGTTCATGATGACCAGCCAGAAATATTTCTATGTGAGTTCGTCGCGCTTGAAGGAACTGGTCCGCTTCGGGGCGAATGTCGCGGAGTTCGTGCCACCCGGGGTTGCGCGGAAACTCGAAGAGAAGCTCGGCGGCGGAGGCGCGTGACGGCGCCGCGGCCGCAACTCGCTGCGGCTCTCACGCCGATCTGCTTCGGGACGAGTGGGTGGCGCGGCATTCTCGCCGACGAGATCACGGCGCCGCGGATGCGTGTTCTCGCGACCGCGGTGGCCCGTTGGGCCGCCGAGACGCAGCGCGCGCCGCGCATCCTGGTCGCGCACGACACGCGCTTCCTCGGTCGATGGCTCGCCCAGCTGGCGTTCGAATCGCTCGCAGCGAGCGGGGCGCGCCCGCTGCGCGCAGCCAGCCCCGTGCCGACCCCCGTGGTGGCGCACGCCGTTCGGTCCGGGGTCGCGGAAGCGGCGTGGATCGTCACGGCGAGCCACAACGAACCTGCGTATCAGGGGGTGAAGATCCTCGCCTCGTGGGGCGGCGGGGTCACGGGCGAGCAGGCCCGCCGGATCGAACGGCACGCGGCGGCGCTTCGGGCCCCGGCCGCACCATCCGCTGCGAGGTCTGCCGTCGAGCTCGATCTCGTCACTCCCTATCTGACGGAACTCGCGGCGCTGATCGACCGCGATGCGCTGCGCGGCACACGGCTGAAGGTGGTCTACGACGCCCTCCACGGCACCGGCTCCGGGGTGTGCGACCGCGCACTGCGCGCGATCGGTGCGCAGCTCGAGGTTCTGCACGCGGACCACACCCCGCGCTTCGGCGGCGCCGCGCCGGATCCGACTCCTGCACGACTCGCCGGGTTGGCGCGGGCGGTGCGCGCGCGAGGCGGGCACACGCTGGGCCTCGCGACCGACGGCGACGCCGATCGCTTCGCCGTGCTCGACGCCAACGGCGTTGCCATTTCGGAGAGCGACGCGCTCGCGTTGTTGGTCGACCACCTGGCGCGCGGCGGCCGCTTGCGGCGCGGCGTCGCGATCTCGATCGCGACGGGCACGTTCGTCGAGCGCGTCGCTGCGGAGCACGGGCTGCCGGTGGCGCGCTACCCGATCGGATTCAAGCACCTCTCGCGCGCGCTCGTCGACGGGACGGCCGACGTTGCGGGCGAGGAGAGCGGCGGATTCGCCTGGGAGCCCCTCGCTCGCGACAAGGACGGGATCCTCGCCTGCGCGCTGTTCGCGGAGATTGCCGCGCAATCCGGCGGGTCGCTGCGCGCGCGGCTGCAACAGCTCGTGCGCCGACACGGCCGGCGCGTGTGTGGGCGCGTCGCGCGCAACGCGACCGCTCGCGCGCGAGCGCGCCTGGCTGCGCTCGCGAAGGCGCCGCCGGAACGTGTCGACGGAGAGCGGGTCCGCGAGGTCGACACGCGCGACGGCGTGCGGCTCGGACTCGATGACGGCTTCCTGATGTTGCGCGCGTCGGGCACCGAACCGGTGCTGCGTCTCTACGCGGAGGCGCCGGATCCGCGTGCGCTGGCCGAGCGTTTCGCTGCCGGTTGGAAACTGCTCGGCGAGCCGGACCAGCGCTGACGTGCCTCGCGTGGACGCCGCGAAGGGTGCCGGGTAAGCTGCGAAAGTGGCCGTCCGATCGAGGATTTTTCGAATGCCGCAGCGCCGGGTGTTGGTCGCGGTGACGGGCGGCATCGCCGCCTACAAGGTTCCCGAACTGGTGCGCGCGCTGCGCCGGGCCGGCTGCACGGTGCGCTGCGCGATGACGGCGAGCGCCGGACAGTTCGTCGCGCCGCTCGTGCTGCAGACGCTTTCCGGCGAGTCGGTGCGCACGGATCTCTTCGAGCGCGAGCAGGAAGGGCAGATCGACCACATCGCGCTGGCCGATTGGGCGGAGTTGGTGATCGTGGCGCCCGCCACCGCCAACCTGCTCGCGAAACTCGCCAGCGGTCTGGCCGACGACCTCGTCTCGACGTTGCTGCTCGCGACACGCGCTCCGCTGCTCGTCGCCCCGGCGATGAACGTCAACATGTGGAACCACCCGGCGACGCAGGCGAACGTCGCGACGCTGCGCGAGCGCGGCGTGTGCTTCGTGGGTCCCGAGAGCGGCCCGCTCGCGTGTGGCTGGGAGGGCGAGGGCCGCATGGCGGAGCCGGCCGCGATCGCGGCGGAGGCGGAGCGCCATCTGGGCGCGCCGACGCTCGCGGGCGAAGTCGTGGTCGTGACGGCAGGCGGCACGCGGGAACCGCTCGACCCGGTGCGCGTGTTCGCCAATCGCTCCTCCGGGAAGATGGGCTACGCGATCGCCGCCGAGGCGGCGCGGCGTGGCGCCGAAGTCGTGCTGGTCAGCGGCCCGAGCGCGCTCGCGACGCCGGCCGGTGTGCGCCGCGTCGACGTCGAGACGGGCCTCGAGATGCGCGACGCCGTCCACGCCGAGCTTTCGAAATGTACGGTGTTCATCGCTGCCGCCGCGGTCGCCGACTTCAGGCCGGCGGCGCGCGCCGAACACAAGATCAAGAAGGAGAGCCTCGCCGACGGCGAGGCTCTCACGATCGAGCTGGTGCGCAACCCCGATATTCTCGCCGAAGTGGGCGCGGCGAGCGGGCGGGAGCGGCGGCTCGTCGTGGGCTTCGCGGCCGAGTCGCAGGATCTCGTCGCAGCGGCGCGCCGCAAGCTCGAACGCAAACGCTGCGATCTGATCGTCGCGAACGACATCTCGCGCGCGGGCGCGGGTTTCGACGGGGACACCAACGCGGTCACCTTCGTGTGTCCAGAGGGCGAGGTCGAAGAACTGCCGCTGCTCAGCAAGCGCGAAGTCGCCGAGCGGCTGCTCGAGCGCATCGAGACGCTGCGCGAGAAGCGTTCGTGACGCGAAGCTGGCGCGTGCTCGCCCTCGCGGTGCTGCTGGTCGGTTCGCTGCCCGCGACGCCCGTGCTCGCCGCGGGTCACCTGAACGCGATTCGCGTCGCCGGATCGATCAATCCCGCGGTCTCCGATTTCATCCAGCGGTCGATCACGCAGAGCGCCACCGACGGCGCGGTGGCGCTGATCCTCGAACTCGACACGCCGGGCGGCCTGGTCTCGGCGACCAAGGACATCATCCAGGCGATGCTCAACGCGAGCGTCCCGATCGTCGTGTACGTGTCGCCGCAGGGTGCCTGGGCGGGTTCGGCGGGCACCTTCATCACGATTGCCGGTCACGTCGCGGCGATGGCGCCCGGCACCTCGATCGGCGCGGCGCACCCGGTCGGCATCGGGGTGCCGGGTGGTGGCGGTGGCGACGAGGAACAGAAGAAGCAGCAGGACGTCTCGAGCGAGAAGGCGGAGAACCTGCTCGCGGCGTTCATCGAGTCGATCGCGAAGGAGCGCGACCGCAACGTCGAGTGGGCGAGCAAGGCGGTGCGCGACTCGGT
>JAGSPS010000017.1 GCA_018262315.1 Deltaproteobacteria bacterium
AAGCTGGTGGTGTGCTCGGTGCTCTCGGGCAACCGCAATTTCGAGGCGCGCGTGCACGCTTCGGTGCGCGCCAACTACTTGATGTCACCGCCGCTGGTGGTGGCGTACGCACTCGCGGGTCGGATGGACATCGATCTCGCGACGGAACCGCTCGGCACCGCGAGCGACGGAACGCCGGTGTTCCTGCGCGACATCTGGCCGACCACGCGGGAGATCGCGGACACGGTCGGGTCGAGCGTCGGCGCGGGCCTGTTCCGCAAGACCTACGCCGACGTCTTCCGCGGCGGCGAACTGTGGCGCGAGCTGCCGGTTCCGCCCGGCGAGCGCTTCGCCTGGGAACCCGCTTCGACCTACGTGCGCAAGCCGCCGTATTTCGACGGCATGCCGCGCGAGGCGC
Source organism: Deltaproteobacteria bacterium (assembly GCA_018262315.1). Lineage (GTDB taxonomy): Bacteria > Myxococcota_A > UBA9160 > UBA9160 > PR03 > PR03. Next base: position 398 of record JAGSPS010000017.1, read on the forward strand.
CGTCGCACGTCGAAGAGATCCGCGGCGCGCGCGTGCTCGCCCGGCTCGGCGACAGCGTCACCACCGATCACATCTCGCCGGCCGGCAGCATCGGCAAGGAAACCGCGGCGGAGTCGTATCTGCTCCAGCAGGGTGTCACGAAGCGCGACTTCAACTCGTACGGGTCGCGGCGCGGCAACCACGAGGTGATGGCGCGCGGCACCTTCGCGAACGTGCGACTGCGCAACCAGCTCGCGCCCGGCACCGAAGGCGGCGTCACCGTGCACATCCCGAGCGGCGATCCGATGTCGATCTTCGACGCATCCGTGCGCTACCGCGCCGAAGGCGTCCCGCTGCTGATCCTCGCCGGCAAGGAGTACGGCTCGGGATCGAGCCGCGACTGGGCCGCCAAGGGTCCCGCCCTGCTCGGTGTGCGCGCGGTGATCGCGGAGAGCTACGAGCGCATCCACCGCTCGAACCTGGTCGGGATGGGCGTGCTGCCGTTGCAGTTCGAGGCGGGCGCCAGCGCCGCGTCGCTCGGCCTCAGCGGTCGCGAGCGCTTCGACATCCTCGGGCTACGCGATGCGGTGGCAAGCGGCTTCGCGAACGGCCGCACGCTCACCGTGCGCGCCCGCAGCGACGAGGGCAAGGCGACCGAGTTTCCGGTGCGCGTGCGGATCGATACCCCGACCGAGATCGAGTACTACCGCCACGGCGGTATCCTGCTCTACGTGCTGCGCTCGCTGCTGGGCTGAGGGCGAAAGCTCGGAGCGCGACCGGTACCGCGAGGAAGGCGCCGTAGGAGAGCAGCGGACGGTCGCCTTCGCCATGCGCAGAGCGAAGGTTCGGGCGCCGCTTACGACGTCGCGATCGCTCTCGACGGTCGCGGCAGCTACGCGACGGCGTACTCCGATGATCGCGTCGAGGTCTACGCGCCGGAACCGGGCGCGGTGGCGCTCCGGGTTGCGGCGGGCCGCGCCATGGCGGGCCTGCGAAGATCGCGGGGCGCGTGGACGCGCCCTGGTTGACGTGGAGGTCGATCCCCCACGCGCGGCGGCTGCTGCGCAGCTCTCCGCCCTGATCCGCGAGACGGCGTCGCCACCGCGCCGATCCGGCGGACGTGGTATCCCTTGCGGCAGAGCGCAAGGGGGCGGCGCGGGAAGGAGTCGGCCATGTACCTCGTTCGGCAGCTTCTCGATCGCAAGGGGCACATCGTCCACGGCGTCGGTCCCGATGCCACCGTACTCGAAGCGCTCGAAATCATGGCGAGGCACGACGTAGGTGCGCTCGTCGTGCTGGACGCGCAGGGTGAGCTGGTGGGTCTCGTCTCCGAACGCGACTACGCCCGCAAGGTAGTCCTGAAGGGCAGGGTTTCGAAGGACACACCCGTCCGTGAGATCATGGCCACCGGTGTGGTCTGTGTGAACTCGAGCCAGACGGAGCACGGCTGCATGGCGCTCATGACCAACCACCGGGTTCGTCACATCCCGGTGATCGACGACGGACGGCTCGTCGGGATCATCTCGATCGGCGACGTGGTCTCGGCGATCATCGAGGATCAGAAGTTCACCATCGAGCAGCTCGAGCACTACATCAGCGGCAGCCGTTAGGAGGCGCGAGGCGCCTCCCGCGCGCGGATAGGTCCAGATCACGACGCAGCCCAGCGGGGAGCGAGCGCCAACGGGCAGAGCGGGCGAGCAGCAGCGAGACGAGGAGGGCGATCGAGAGAATCCGCCTCCGCCTGAGTGACGTGTGGTGAGTCGCCCTGACCGAGGCAACGGCGCTCGCGATGGCTAGGTTCTCGACATGGACCCGATCGATCGACGTGAGTTCCTGCGCATCGGGACGGCGGGTCTGCTCGCCACGGCCGCCGCGCCGGCTGGCGCCGCGCAGACGCCGCCTGCCATCCAGCGGCGGGCCGTGCTCGGCAAGACGGGGCTGCGCGTGCCGGACATCGGCTTCGGCTCGAGTCGCCTCGACGGCGACGAAGCCCTCGTTCAGCACGCGCTCGCGCGCGGCATCACCTACTTCGACACCGCCGAGAGCTACACGGACGGCGCCTCCGAGACGACGCTCGGCCGGGCGCTGCGGGGTCGCCGCGACGAGGTGATCGTCGCCACCAAGACGTCGTGCGGCGCGGCGACGACGCGCCAGCAGCTGATGCAGGCGCTCGAAGGCAGCCTGCGCCGGCTCCAGACCGATCGCGTCGAGATCTATTTCAACCACGCGGTGAACGACCGCGCGCGGCTCCGGAACGACGAGTGGTCGGAGTTCGCCGCGCGCGCCAGGAAGGACGGCAAGATCCGCTTCACCGGGATGTCGGGACACGGCGGCCGGCTCGTAGAGTGCCTCGACCATGCGCTCGACGACCAGCTCGTCGACGTCGTGCTGGTCGCTTACAACTTCGGCCAGGATCCCGCTTTCCATGAGCGCTTCACCAGGAGCTTCGACTTCGTTGCCATGCAGCCCGATCTGCCGCGCGTGCTGCGCAAGGCGCGCGCGCAGGGTGTCGGCGTCGTCGCGATGAAGACGCTGCGCGGCGCGAAGCTGAACGACATGCGCCCCTTCGAAGCCGGCGGTGCGACCTTCGCGCAGGCGGCCCTGCGCTGGGTTCTGGCGAGCGCGCTCGCCGACGCGCTGATCGTGACGATGTCATCGACCGACGCGATCGACGAGTATCTGGGCGCGTCGGGCTGGACGCGCAGTGCGCGCGCCGACAGCGCGCTGCTGGCCCGCTACGAGTCGCGCAACGGCAACAGCCAGTGCCGCTACGGCTGCAGCGGGTGCGCGGGCGCCTGTCCCGCCGGCGCACCGATTGCCGACCTCCTGCGCGCGCGCATGTACGCCGAGGACTACGGCGACGCCAAGCTCGCGCGCGCGGCGTTGGCGGGGGCGGGTTCGCGCGCGACGGCGTGTCTCACTTGCAGCGACGCGCAGTGCCTGAACGCCTGTCCGCACGGATTGCCGATCGCGGAGCTGGCCTTGCGCGCGGCGCGTTTGGCTTGACGCATCGCAGCCGCCCTGAGTCGAGCGCGTACGGGGCGCTGCTGTGGGTGGCGCTGTCGAGTCACCGCCGTGCGCTGGACTAGACTAATGCCCGCGTTTGATCTTCTGGAACACGGTCCGTGCTCCGAGCGTCACGTTGTTCACACCGCCGGCGGTCTCGCTCTGCGCGCCGAGGAACCACAAGCCGTCGATCGGCGTCTCGTGCGGAGCGCCGCTCTTCCCCATGACCGGCGAGACGCCGCCGAACGCGTGGTGATCGAGGTGCGTGCGCAGACGGAAATCGCCGGGCGTCATCGAGACGGTGACACGCGCATGTTTCCGCAGCCCGGGGATGACCTCCTCGGCGCGATCGAGAAGCTTGTCGGTCATCTCCTGGCGTCGCGCCTCCCAACCGCCGCGAAGTTTGTTCGGCGCGACGGTGTAGATCGTGATCGCGTGCTGTCCCGGCGGCGCCATCTCCGGTGAGTGAAACGACGGGATGTAGATCAGGAATCCATCGTTGCCCTCGTGGTACTCGCCCGCCTGGATGCGCGCGACCGCGCCCTCGAGATCGTAGGTGTGGTAGTGGTAGTCGAGGGCGCCGCTCTGATGGCGGCTCGGGTCCATGTCGACGCCCAGATGCACCATCAACACCGACTCCATCAGCCGCAGGTCGTCGAGCTCTGCTGTGAACGACGCAGGCACCGCGTCCCGGCCGACGAGCTCGAAGAAGCACTCCCGCGCGCCGCCCGTGACGAGCACGAGGTCGGCGTCGTGAGCTTCACCGCTGGCGAGCTCGATGCCGCGCGCGCGGCCGCCGCTGATGACGACGCGGCTCACCGGAGCGCTCGTATGCAGGTGGCCGCCGTGTTCGGTGATCACGCCGGCGACCGCACTGACGAGACGGCTGCAGCCTCCGACCACGTACTGGAACGTCGTCCGCGCTCCGATCGACGAGAGCTTCGCCGGGAGTCGCCTGTCGAACGCCGTCTCCTGGTTCACGGCCGGCACGGCCAGGCCCATGAAATCCGACGGCCGGACGACGAGGTCCGCCAGGATGCCGAGAAACAGCGCCTTCAGCCGGTCGTCGCCGAAGAAGTGGTCCATCAGCTGCTTCGAGTTCCAGGTCTGGAACCGCTTCACGCGGCCGAACAGCCGCGCCATCCGCAGCTTGTCCGGCAGCGACCGCAGCAGGCCGGCGCCTTCGCTACGGCGCGCGAGCAGCATGAGGTCGAGCATCGTGTCGTAGAACTCGTAGTAGCGGTCGAGCCCGTCCGCCTCGCCGGGGAAGAGTTCCTTCAGACGATCGCGGCGCCAGTACGGACCGATGTACTCGGAAGGCGGTTGTAATCGGTAATCCGGAAACACCACGCCGCGGTCAGCGCGAACGAACTCGATGCGGTCCGCACAGCCCAGCTCCGCGAGCACGCGTCCGCACGGTTCGCCCGGAGCGAATCCCTCGATCATCAGGGGGCCGAGATCCCAGGCGAAGCCGTCCTTCCGGAACGTCGTCGTGACGCCGCCGATGTGGTCCGCCTGTTCGAAGACGTCCACCTGGCAGCCGTCTCGTGCCAGGTACGCTGCGGCGGTGAGGCCCGCCATGCCCGATCCGACGACCACTGCTCGCGTCATGCTGCTTCTCGCCCCGCCGATGTCGCAGGCGCGGGCTCCGCGACCGACTCGATCCCAGCAAGTCTACATCGCCTGCGTGGAGTCCCGAAGCTGAGAGAGATCTCCCCGACACCATCGTGCGAAAGCCGCTGATCTTGCGGATTGCACCCTTTTCGCCGTAGCGTGCGCGTCCTGATGGCGCTCCAAACGGAGGACAACGATACGGTCCGTAGCGCGCGCCTCTCGCGTGCGCAGGCAGTTGCCGCCGCCGGGGGCATCGAAGAGGCCCTGGCGGGAGGGACTCTTCTCCCGATCGACGATCTCACGCTGGCTGAGGCGATCGTACTGGGACTGGTTCGCCAGGGGGTGCGCACGTTTCTCTGCGTGCTCGGTCACGGCTCGACGGAGATCGGCGAGGTCCTGCGCGTCTACGAAACGGCAGGCGTGATCCGCAGCTGCGGGGTGCGCCACGAAGTCGAGGCTGCCCACGCGGCCACCGCGTTGCGCTGGGTGACGGGCGAGAAGGCGGCCGTGGTGACCTCCATCGGCCCCGGCGCATTACAGGCGATGGCCGGTTCGCTCGCCTCCGCGAGCGACGGCATCGGGGTCTGGCATCTGTATGGGGACGAGACCTCGGAGGACGAGGGTCCCAACATGCAGCAGATCCCCAAACACGAGCAGCAACTCTATCTGCGCTTGTGCGCGACGATGGGCGAAGCGTACTGCCTGCACACCCCGGCTGCGGTTGGTGCCGCCCTGCGCCGTGGGTTGGTCACCGTCGACCATCCGCACCGCGCGGGCCCGTTCTATCTCCTCCTGCCCCTGAATACCCAACCGGCTGTGCTGCACGGCTTCAATCTGGATGAGCTTCCTCGCGGAACACTGCCGCGACTGGGCGCTGCCGTCGATGACGGCGCCTATGCCGGTGCTGCGGCGAGGTTGCACGCGGCGCAGCGCGTCGTCGTGAAGATTGGCGGCGGCGCTCGCGCTGCCGGGCCTGAACTATTGGAGTTTCTGGACGCGGTGGACGGCGTCGCGGTCACGAGTCCGCTCGTCTCCGGTGTCATCCCCTACGATCACCCGCGCAACATGACCGTTGGTGGGTCGAAGGGTTCGATCAGTGGGAACTTTGCGATGGACGAGGCGGACCTGCTGGTCGCCGTGGGCACACGCTTCGTCTGCCAGTCGGACTGTTCCCGCACCGGCTATCCGCACGTGCAGCACGTGGTGAACATCAACTCTGATCTCCGCACTGCGTTGCACTACAGCCACACGACCGCACTCGTGGGGGATGCGGCGCTGACGCTGCGGCGACTGATTGCTGCGCTGCACGCCGAAGGACGCGGGAAGAAACGCGGCGAATCGGAGTGGTGGCGGCAGTGTCGCGAGCAGCGCCGGCGCTGGGATGCGTTCAAAGCAGAACGCTACGCGCAGCCCCGCCTCCACGACCCCGTATGGGGGGGCCGCGTGCTCACCCAACCCGCAGCCATCAAGACCGCCACCGATTGGGCCCGCGCGCGGGACGTCGTGACCTTCTTCGACGCCGGCGACGTGCAGGCAAACGGTTTCCAAGTCGTCGAGGATGATCGCCTGGGCCGCACGTTCACCGAAACCGGTGCCAGCTACATGGGATTTGCCGTGTCGGCGCTCCTCGCGACCGCTCTGGCGTCGCAGCCGTTCTATGGCTTGGCGATCTCGGGAGACGGGTCGTTCACGATGAACCCACAGATCCTCCTGGATGGCGTCACGCACGGTGCTCGCGGCTGCATTCTGCTGCTCGACAACCGGCGCATGGGCGCCATCTCCGGACTGCAAGAAGCGCAGTATGGAGCGGCCTACACCACCGCCGATGGACTTGCCGTCGACTACGTCGCCTGGGCGCGCGCGGTGAACGGCGTGGCCGCGTTTGATGGGGGTCGCAGTGCGGAGTCCCTGCGCGCCGCGCTCGAGCAAGCGCGCGCCCACGGAGGCTTGTCGCTGATCCACCTGCCGGTCTACTACGGTCCCGATCCGCTCGGCGGCATGGGCGCACATGGCCGCTGGAATGTCGGCAGCTGGGTCGAGGACACGCAAGCGCTCCGACACCGGATTGGGTTATGACGCAGCACCCTGTTCCGCACGACTTGTACATTGGCGGCAGTTGGCTGCCGGCTTCCGACGGCGGCCGCTTCGATGTGATCAATCCTGCGACGGAAGAGGGGATCGACTCCGTTCCCATGGCGACCGCTGCAGATCTCGATCACGCCCTGGCTGCGGCCGACGACGCGTGGCGGAAATGGCGCGAAGTCGATGCGTGGACCCGCAGTGCTGCGTTGCGCCGCGTCGCGCAGGTGGTGCGTGAGCGGGCCGATGCCATTGCCGGGGTGGTCACCGAGGAGCAGGGCAAACCCCTCGTGGAGGCCAGGGGGGAGATCGGGGCGGCAGCCGATCAGTTCGACTGGTACGCGGACGAAGCCCGCCGCATCTACGGACGCGTGATCGATGGCCACTCGACGGCGCACCGGCTGCTCGTGCTGCAGCAGCCGATCGGGCCGGTCGCCGCGTTTACGCCGTGGAACTTTCCCGCTTTGCTGCCGGCCCGCAAGCTGGCGCCGGCGATCGCGGCTGGCTGCTCGATCATCCTGAAACCTGCGGAGGAGGCTCCGCGCACCGCGTTGTGCCTGGCAGCGGCATGCCACGAAGCCGGGATTCCGGCCGGCGTGGTCAACGTGGTCACCGGCGACCCGGCTCAGATCAGCCGCCACCTGATCGCTTCGAGTGTCATCCGCAAGGTCAGTCTCACCGGGTCCGTCGCTGTGGGCCAGGAGATCCTGAAACGATGCGCAGACGGGATCAAGTCGGTGTCGATGGAACTCGGCGGACATTCCCCGGTGCTGGTCTTCGAGGACGCCGAAGTCGAAGCGGCGGCCGAGCTGGCCGCTCGCGGCAAGTTCCGCAACAACGGCCAGGTCTGCATCGCGGCCAGCCGGTTCTTCGTGCAGGAATCCATTGCCAAGCGCTTCGTCGACCGTTTCGTCGAGGTCGCCAAGGCGCTCCAGATTGGCGACGGTCGGGAAGCGTCCACCGAGATCGGGCCGCTGGCCAACCGCCGGCGCCTGCAGACCACGGAATCTCTCGTGCAGGACGCCTGCGCCAAAGGCGCCGTGCTCTGCTGCGGCGGCCGGCGCCCGCCCGGGTTTGCTCGCGGCTTCTACTTCGAACCGACGGTGCTCACCCATGTAAACGCGTCGATGCGAATCATGTCGGAAGAGCCATTCTGCCCGGTGGCACCGATCGCGACCTTCGCCAACTTCGATGATGCCATCGAACAGGCCAACGCCACGGAGTACGGCCTGGCCGGCTATGTGTTCACACAGAATACCCGTACCGCCTTCCTGGCCGCCGAACGACTCGACGTCGGGATGGTTGGCGTCAATGACCTGGCGATTGCGGCGGCCGAGATTCCCTTCGGCGGCGTCAAGCGATCCGGCTTCGGCCGCGAGGGCGGCGCGGAGGGAATCGAATGGTATACGGTGACCAAGTACGTGAAGATTCGATTGTAGAGGTCGGCAGCCGAGTGTTGACAGGGAAGCAAGCCGGGCTGCAGCGTTCGACTTTCGGCGGCCGACCGTGAGCGGTGGTCCGCCCACTCGCATCGATCGGAATCCCACCTCGTACGCGGATGCCGGCTTCAGCCGCTACCTGCGTCGCGCGTTTCTCGCTTCGGCGGGCTTCGACCGCGCCGATCTGGATCGGGCGATCGTCGGCATTGCCGATACCTCCTCCGACTACACCACGTGCCACCGCGACATGCCGGGGGTCGTGCAGGCCGTGAAGCGCGGGGTGTTGGAGGCTGGCGCGCTGCCCCTGGTGTTTCCGACCGCGTCCCTCGCGGAAATCCTGTTGTCGCCGACGTCGATGCTCTATCGCAATCTGCTGGCGATGGAGACCGAAGAGATGATCCGGGCGCAGCCGATGGACGCCGTGGTGCTGCTGGGCGGGTGCGACAAGACGGTTCCCGCGCAGCTCATGGCGGCGGTGTCGGCGAACCTGCCGGCGATCTCCGTCGTCACGGGTCCGATGATGACGGGGAGTTGGCGGGGCGAACGCCTGGGGGCCTGCACCGATTGTCGCGGGTATTGGAGTCGCCACCGTGCCGGTGAAATCACTGCGAGCGAGATCGACGAGATCGAGCAGTCGTTGTGCCCGACGGGCGGCACCTGCATGGTCATGGGGACGGCGTCCACGATGGCTTGCATGGCGGAGGCGCTCGGCCTGATGTTGCCGGGCGGGGCCACCGCACCGTCGGGCTCGGGTGACCGCTTGCGGCATGCCGTTGCGGCCGGCAGGCGCGCCGCGGAATTGGCGGTGCAGCCGCTGCGGCCGCGTGACATCCTGCAACCGGCCGCGTTCACCAATGCCCTGACGGTGCTCATGGCGACCAGTGGGTCGACCAACGCCATCATCCACTTGCTGGCCATTGCGCGCAGAGCGGGCGTGTCGCTCCACCTCGACGACGTCGATGCGGTGTCGGAACGCGTGCCCCTGCTCGTCGATTGCAAACCGGCGGGTGCCGGCTATCTGGAAGATCTGCACCGGGCCGGCGGTGTCCCGGTCGTGTTGAAGGCGCTTGCGCCGCTTCTCGATTTGTCCGTGGTCGGTGTTTCTGGACGCACGCTGGGGGACTTACTGGGAGAAGTGTCACCGCCCGCAAGCTGGCAGAATACGATCCGCACCTTGGAGGCGCCGCTCGGGCCGACTGGCGCGCTCGTGACGTTGCGTGGCTCGTTGGCGCCGGACGGCGCGGTCATCAAGCGCGCTGCTGCAACGCCGGCGCTCTTGCGGCACGCGGGCCCGGCGGTGGTGTTCGAGTCGCCGGAAGATGCCGCGGCGCGGATCGATGACCCCGCCCTGGCGATTACGCCACAGCACGTCCTGGTACTGCGCAATGCCGGCCCGGTCGGTGCGGGTATGCCCGAGGCCGGCTCCTTGCCGATTCCGCGCTATCTCGCCGCGGCCGGCGTGCGCGACATGGTGCGCGTCTCGGATGCGCGTATGAGCGGGACCGCCTACGGCACCGTCGTGCTGCACTGCTCGCCCGAAGCCGCAACGGGCGGGCCACTCGCACTGGTGCGCGATGGCGACATCATCGAGCTGGACGTAGCTGCCCGCCGCATCGATGTCCGGGTCGAAGACGCCGTGCTGGCACGCCGTCGGGCTGAGTTCCGACCCCCGGCATTGCCGGAGCGGGGTTGGCGACGTCTCTATGCCGAACACGTGCTTCCGGCACACCTCGGCGCCGACCTGGACTTTCTCGTCTGATTGGAGTGTCGAGGGATCCGTGACCGGGGCGGGAGCCCGACAGATCGAAGATCGTCTCGTGGTCCGACGATTCTCCGGGGCCAACCGACCGACGTTGGGTCGATCCTGCGTTCGCTGCTGGCGAGCGGGACTCAGGCCAGCGCGTCGCACTTCGCGGCGAATACGAAGTCGCTCTCGGTGAGGCCGTCGATCTTGTGCGTCCAGATCGTCACCCGCACCTTGCCCCAGGCGAGGAAAAGGTCCGGGTGGTGCTTCTGCGCTTCGGCCACTTCACCGACGCGATTCACGTAGGCGAGCGCAGCGGCGAAGTCGGGAAAGCGGAACTCTTTTTCGAGATGGTGCTCGGCCTCGATGCGCCAGCCGTTGCCGTCGGGTCCGAGCTGGTGCTGGAGCACGAGCAGCGCGGCCCCGCGCAGCGGCGGAACGCCGCCTTTGCAGGGTACGCATTCCTTGGCGGCGAGATCGCTCAACGCTGCGCTGCGGCTAGAAAAGCGGGCCGCCGTCGTCGGGGGCGTAGGCCGAGAGTTCGCACGCGAGGCAGATCACCTCGACGGCAGGTCGTTGCCACGCCGGGCGGGCCGTGTCTTGCACGGTTTCAGCGGCGGGGTGGGAAAGCGCACGGTCCATGGAATGTCTCCCTGCGATCCAGACTGGTTAGCACCGCATCAGCGCAGCAGCACGTCGCAGACGAAGCGGATGCGCTGCACCAGCCGGCCAAAGGCGTTGTGGTGGATGTTCTTGCGCAGCCGAACCAGCAGGCGGCGTTCCAGCGCGTAGCGATTCCAGGGACGTCTCTTCTTCGCGCCGGAGGGCGTCATGGCGTCGAGTTGCGCGACGATGCCCGCCCGCGGATGGCCCCAGGTTTCGAGGTCTTCGTCGAGCAGCCGATCGAGGATCTGGCGGGCCTGCACGAGCTTGGCCGCGTCGTCCGCCATGTCGGCGGCCCACTTCGCGACGTACTTCGTGGTGGGGCGCGTCTCCGCGGCGACGGTGATCGGATCGCCGAGTCCCGCTGCAACCTTCACCGGCGCTTTGCCCTCGCCGCCGTAGTCGACCATGCGTGGCTCGAAGTCGATGCCGAGGAACGCACAGATGCGGCGCATCTCCGCTTCGGGGGTCTCGACCAGCGTCTCGTAGCGGACGTGCAACAGAGGCACCGGCGACTCGCGCAGGAGGCGCGCGATTGCCGGGACGTAGCGCTCGAGTAGCGGATTGTTCTGGTGCGCGGCGTCCTGATCGCCGTCGAAGAACGATTCCACGTACGACGACCACACCGCGAGCGGGTGGCGCGTCAGCACCAGATACTTCGCTTCGGGGTAGAGCTTCGCGAGGAAGTCGAGCACCAGCGCGTAGGCCGGCGTCTTCTCCAGCAGCAGCTCGCGGCCCGACGCTTCGAGGAGACGCTGGTAGATGACGTCGCTGCACGCGCGCAGCGCGGCGAGGTAGTCGGCTTCGCCGCCGGGCAGCGCGCGCACCAGCTCGTGCGCGCCTTGGCGGGTGATGATCGGGTCGTAGGGCGCCTTCTCGACGTTCCCGTAGAAGCCGAGGTGCGCGAGCGGCGTCAGCAGATGCGTCTCGGGCGGCGCGAAAAGGGCCGGGTGCGCGCCCAACATGCGCGCCGTCAGCGTCGACCCGGAGCGGGGCGAGCCGATCAGGAAGACGAGCCGTTCCTGCATGGACATGGGATTCCCTGCGCGGCGTCTCGCAGTGGCTGCTCGAGAATCAAGCGGGGAGGGCGTTGTGTCGCGCGACGTTTCCGTACCAGCGCCCCGACTCCTTGAGGATTCGCTTGCCGGTCGCGAAGTCGACCCAGACGATCCCGAAGCGCTGCTCGAAGCCCTCCGCCCATTCGAAGTTGTCGAGCAGCGACCAGGCGTGATAGCCACGCACGTCGGCGCCCGCCTGGATCGCGCGGTGCACGGCTTCCAGATAGCCGCGGTAGAAGTCGGTGCGGCGCGTGTCGCGCACGACGCCCTGCGCGTCCGGGCCGTCGGCGTAGGAGCAGCCGTTCTCGGTGATCTCGATGACGGGGCGGTCGTAGTCGAGCGTGATGCGCAAGAGGATGTCGTGCAGCGCGTTCGGCCACACTTCCCAGCCGAAATCGGTCTTGGGTCCGGCGTCTCCGCCGATCCCCACCGGGAGCGCGCCGAGCGAGAGCGGACCGCCGTCGGCGGGCATCGCCTGCACGATCGTGCGCGTGTAGAGGTTGATGCCGACGAAGTCGAGCGGCGCCTGGATGCGCTCGAAGTCGCCGTCCTTCACGCCCATCGCATCGCGCGGCAGACCGCTCGGATACGCCTCGGGATAGGTTCCGCGCAGCGACGGCTGCAGGAACCACTCGTTCATGAAGCGGTGCCAGCGCTCGGCGGCGGCGATGTCCTGCTGCGAATCGGTGGCCGGCTCGCAGGCGGTCATGTTGAATGCGCTGCCGATCACCAGGTCGCGCTGCGCGGAGCGCATCGCGCGGAAGGCATCGCCGTGGGCGAGATTCACGGTGTGCGTCGCGCGCAGGAAGTTCTCGGGCTCGCGGCGACCCGGCGCGTGGATGCCGATCAGGTAGCCCATCGTCGTGAAGATGTTTGGCTCGTTGAAGATCATCCAGCTCTTGCAGCGATCGCCGAGCGCGCGCACCACGACCTCGGCGTACTCGGCGAAGCGACCGGCGAGATCGCGGTTCGGCCAGCCGCCTGCGTCTTCGAGCGCCTGGGGCAGGTCCCAGTGGTAGAGCGTCGGGAAGGGGCGGATGCCGGCGTCGAGCAGGCAGTCGATCAGGCGCGCGTAGTAATCGAGGCCGGTCTCGTTCGGCGCGCCGCGACCGTTTGGCTGGATGCGCGGCCACGAGAGCGAGAAGCGGTAGCTCGTGAGCCCCATCTCGCGCAGCAGCGCGACGTCTTCGCGAAAGTGGTGATACGAGTCGCACGCGATGTCGCCGGTGTGTCCGTGCTTCACCCTGCCGGGCGTGTGCGAGAAGCGGTCCCAGATCGACTCGCCCTTGCCGTCGGCCTGCCAGGCGCCCTCGATCTGATACGACGCGGTCGCCGCGCCCCAGTGAAAGCCCTTCGGAAACGCGAGCGCCGCCATCAGACCTTTCCCTTCTTGGTGAGCTTCGCTCGCGTTCCGCTCGCTGCGCGGGTCGGCTCCGCCGACCCTTGCAGTGCTTCGAGCACTTTCTCCGGATGATCTTCCGCCTTCGGCACGCGGGCCCAGTGCTTCTTCACCTTGCCGTCGGGGCCGATCCAGACGGTCGAGCGGATGATGCCAGTGACCTTCTTGCCGTACATCATCTTCTCGCCGAAGGCGCCGTAGGCCGTCATCACCTTCTTGTCGGGATCCGAGAGCAGCGGGAAGGGCAGTTTGTATTTCGCCAGGAACTTCCGGTGCGACGCGCCCGAGTCCGGCGAGACGCCCACCACGACTGCACCGAGCTTCTGGATCTCCTTCCAGAAGTCGCGGAAGCCGCAGGCTTCCTTGGTGCAGCCCGGCGTGTCGTCCTTCGGGTAGAAGTAGAGTACGAGGTCCTTGCCGGCGAAGTCCGCGAGCTTCACCGACTTGCCGGCGGCATCCGTGAGCGTGAAGGCCGGCGCCTTCTTGCCTTCTTCGAGTGTCACGTTTCCTCCTGGAACACTGGCTGTAGAAGAGGCTCGCCAGACGTGGGCGGGCATACTAGCGCGATGGAGTCGAGCGAAAGAGCTGCTCTCGCTCGGCGCGTGAAGGCCGCGGCGCTGGCGCTCGGCTTCGATCGCGCCGGCGTGGCGCGGCTCGCGGTGACGCGCGAATCCGCCTTTTTCGGCAAGTGGATCGGGCGCGGCCATCACGGCGAGATGGCGTACCTCGCGCGCAACGTCGCCGCGCGCGTCGATCCGAGCACGCTCTTCGAGGGCGCGCGCAGCGCACTCGTCGTCGCGCTGGTCTACGCCCATCCGGAACGAGACGAGCGCTCGCGTCCGCAAGCCCGCATCGCCCGCTACGCCGGCGGCGACGACTACCACGACGTGATGCTGGGGCGCCTGCGCGCGGTCGGCGATGCGCTCGAAGCGCTCGCCGGACGCGCGGTGCGCTGGCGCGCCTACGTGGACACGGGACCTGTGCTGGAACGCGTGCTCGCGGCGCACGCGGGGCTCGGCTGGATCGGCAAGAACAGCTGCGTGATCGACGCGGAACTCGGCTCGTACTTCTTCCTCGGCGTGCTGGCGAGTGACCTCGACCTCGCGCCAGACGAACGGGAGCCGGATCACTGCGGCACGTGTCGCGCCTGTCTCGACGCCTGTCCCACCGATGCGTTCCCCGAGCCGCACGTGCTCGACGCCACGCGCTGCCTCTCCTACACGACGATCGAGCTGCGCGGCGCGATCCCCGAGCCGCTGCGCGCCGCCCAGGGCGACTGGGTGTTCGGTTGCGACATCTGCCAGGACGTCTGTCCGTGGAACTCCCGATCGCGGCGCGCGATCCCGCCCGACGCCGCAGGCCTGCGCGCGCGGCTTGCTCCCCGGCCGGAGTGGGTGGCGCCGACGCTCGCGTGGTTGCTGGCGCTGGACGAAGACGCCTGGCGGAGTGCGACGCGCCGCAGCGCGCTGCGACGCGCGAAGTTCCGCGGCCTCGTGCGCAATGCGCTGATCGCGGCGGGCAACGCGGGCGACCGGTCGCTGATCCCGCTGATCGAGCGGCACGCGCAGGGCGGGGACGCGCTGCTCGCCGAGCACGCGCGCTGGGCGCTGGCGCAGCTCGCAGCCGATCCGCCGGAATAGGGCGCGGCGCGGCGGCACCCCGTTTGGTGTCGAAGCCGCGCAGCGCGAGCACCAGCTCGTGCGCCGGCGGGGCCGGTAGGCTCAACCCGCCCTGCGCGCCACCAAGCCGGCCAGCCACGCGCCCGACGCCCCCGCCCCTGCGAGTCCTTCCACCGACTCCACCACCGCGAGCCCCGGAAAGAGTCGCGGCAGCTCCCCCGATTCGAGTAGAAACGCTGGATTCGTGGGGCCATGGCCGAGTTCCCTCTGCCGTTTGGTGAAGGTTTCGTAGACCAGCAATCCACCCGGCGCGAGCAGCGCCGCGATGGCGGGCGCGAGCGGCCGGAACAGGAAGCGCGTGACCAGCACCGCGCCAAAGCACGCGGGCGGGAAGGGCAACCCGTGCGGCGACTCGGCGTCGGCCCGCAGCGCGTGGATCGCGAGCCGCTCCGCCCTCGCCTCGCTCGCGAGTTTGCGCAGCAGCGATGCGTCGCGGTCGAGTGCGACTACCCGCAGGCCCGCGCGCGCCGCCAGGAGCGCGTGGCGACCGCGCCCACACGCGAGATCGAGGCACGGCCCGAGTGACACCGTCGCGCGCAGCCGCTCGCGTTGCGCGGCGACGAACGGCGAGGGCGCCTCAGCCCTGCGCGGCACGCTCGGCGATCACCGCCGCGACCCGCGCCGGGAAGTCGGACATCACGCCGTCGACGCCGAGGTCGAAGAGCCGGTGCATTTCGGCGGGTTCGTTGATCGTCCACACGTGCACGAAGATCCCGTGCGCGTGCGCGTGCGCGACGAACTCGCGTGTCACGAGCGGCCGGCCACCAAAACCGGGCGGCACCTGCAACGCCATCGGACCGGGCGGCGGCGGCGTGCCGTCGAGCGCGGAACGCACGAAGGCGAGCACGTCGCCGGCCGAAGCGCTGAGTGCGGGACGCGCGCCGCAGCGGCGCAGGTGTTCGCGCAGGTCGTGCATGATCGGGTCCTCTGCGGCCGCGAGCAGGACGGAGTCTTCGCGCCCCGCCTTACAGACCGCCGCGACCGTGCCCTCGATCAGCGCCGCGATGTGCTCCTTGATCTCGACGTTGAAATGCAGGCGCGGGAATGACATGAGGATTTCCTCGAGTGTCGGGATCCGAAGTCCCTGGCCGCGAAAGGGAAACGAGCCGTCGCCGGCCGGATCGAAGCAGTGGCCCGCGTCGAGCTGGCGCAGCTCTGCGAGGCTGTGGTCGGTGATGCGCCCGCGCCCGTCGGTGGTGCGCTCGAGCACTTCGTCGTGGATCAGCACGAGGGCGCCGTCGCGCGTCAGGTGGACGTCGGTCTCGAGGATCGCGGCGCCTTGCGCGGCCGCGCGCTCGAACGACTCCAACGTGTTCTCGGGCACCTCGCCGCACGCTCCGCGATGGCCGATCACAGTGGGAACGGGGACGTCGAAATACGGATGGTGCATGCGCCTACGGTATCGTGCGCCGCCATGTCCGTCCTCACCCGCGACGCAATCCTGCACGAACTCGAGACGGGCCGGTTGCGCGTCGAGCCGCTCGCGCTCGACCAGATCGGACCGGCTTCGATCGACCTGACGCTCGGCAACGAGATCCGGGTGCTCACCCCCGGCGCCGGCGCGATCCCGATCCGCGACGAGGTCGACTTCCTCGATCACACCGAGAGCCAGACCCTCGACGAGCCCTATGTGCTGTCGCCCGGCGGCACCATCCACGGCATCACCGTCGAGAAGATCACGCTGCCGCCCGATCTGTGCGGCTTTCTCGAGGGGCGCAGCCGCTTTGCGCGACTCGGGCTGATGATCCACGTCACGTCGGCGTTCGTGCAGCCGGGCGTCTCGAATCGCCAGGTGCTCGAGATGTCGAACGTCGCCGGGCATCCGCTCCAGATCAACGCCGGGGTGCGACTCTGTCAGATCGTGCTGATGCGCACGGAGGGGCAGGCCGTGTACCGCGGGCGCTTCGCGAATCAGGAGCGTCCCTAGTTGCGAGCCGTCGCGCAGCGCGTGCGGTGCGCGCGGATCCGCGTGGACGGCGAGCTCGTCGGCGAAATGGGGGAGGGATTGCTGGCGCTGGTCGGCGTCGCGCGCGACGACACGGCCGCGCGCGCCGCGGAGCTCGCCCACAAGCTCGTCCACCTGCGCGTCTTCGAGGACGCGGCGGGCAAGATGAACGCTTCGCTGCTCGACACGGGCGGCGCGCTCGGCGTGGTGTCGCAGTTCACGCTCCTCGGCGACGCGCGAAAGGGACGCCGGCCGTCGTTCACCGAAGCCGCGCCTTCCGAGCAGGCCGAGCCGCTCGTCGAGGCGGTCTGTCGCGAGGCGCGCGCGCTGGGCGTCGCGGTCGTCACCGGACGCTTCCGCGCCGCCATGGACGTCGAACTGTTGAACGCCGGCCCCGTCACGATCCTGCTGGACACCGAGCGCAAGTTCTGAGCGCGGACATGCCCCCGCAATCCCTGTGTCTGTGGGCGAGGCTTGCGGTTTCGTCGTACGCGGCCGCGGCCGCGCTTGGCTTCGTCCTGTCGCTGCCGGCGATGCCCGTTGCTGCAGGGAACGAGACCGAACCGGAAGGGGAGGACGCCGGCCGCGAGGGCGAGGCGGGACTCGGCGTTGCGGCGGGGCTCATCTCGATCGTCTACGCGCCCGCAAAGGTCCTGTACGCGGCGGGCGGCGGGCTGGTCGCCGGTCTGGCCTACGTGCTCTCGGCGGGCGACCAGGATGTCACGGAGCCGATCCTGACGCCGTCGCTGCGCGGGGACTACGTCGTCACGCCGGCGCATCTGCGCGGCGAGCGGCCGCTCGAGTTCATCGGGCGCGAGCCGGAAGACCGCGCCCAGCGCGACGAGCCGGGCCACCGGGAAGCCAGCGCGTCGGGCGACGGGCTCGACGCCGCGCCGTCCGTATCGAGCGATGCGAGCGAATCCAGCGCGCCTACCACTGAGTCGCAGTAGCGGCCGCAATCGGTCGAGGATCCCCGTGGACGCACCGGGTTCGCTTCTTACCGCCTTCGCCGCCGGCCTGCTCTCGGTGCTCTCGCCGTGCGTGCTGCCGCTGCTGCCCGCCTACCTCTCGCTCGTCTCGGGAATCTCGGTCGAGGAGCTGCGCTCGCAGGGCTCCGACGTAGCCGTGCGGCGTCGCGTGATGCTCGCGTCGGTTTCGTTCGTGCTCGGTTTCTCGACCGTCTTCGTGGTGCTCGGCGCGTCGGCGACGCTGCTCGGCAGCGTGCTGCGCGGCTTCCGCCTCGACGTCTTCGGGTTCGAGGTCGGTGTCGCGCAGATCGCGGGCGTGCTGATCGTCCTGATGGGGCTGCATCTCACCGGGGTGATCCAGATCCCGTTGCTGTACCGGGAGAAGCGCTTCGAGGGACCGACCGGGCCGACGAGTCTGTTCGGCGCGGGCCTCGTCGGTGCGGCGTTCGCGTTCGGCTGGACGCCCTGCGTCGGGCCGATCCTCGGCGGCATCCTCACGCTCGCCGGCGCGCGCGACACGGTGCTCGAGGGGATGGGGTTGCTCACGGTCTACTCGGCCGGGCTCGCGGTGCCGTTCCTGCTGACGGCGTGGAGCGTCGAGCACTTCCTCAGCGCGCTGCGCCGGTTTCGCAATCACTTCCGCACCATCGAACTCGTTTCGGGCGCGCTGCTGATCGCCGTCGGAGTGCTGGTGTTCACCGATCAACTCACGCGGATCAACCAGTATTTCTCCTTCCTCGAAGAGATCGTGGTGAAGCTCGAAGAGGCGCTGCTCTGAAGACGCGGTGGCTCGCGATCGCCGCAGCCGTGTTGCTCGGATGCGGCGAAGCCGGCGTCGCGCGACCGGCGCGGCCGGCCCCCGCGTTCGCGCTGACCGACTTGCAGGGCAAGACCGTGAGCCTCGCCGATTTCGCAGGGCGCACGGTGGTGATCGACTTCTGGGCGACCTGGTGCACCCCGTGCAAGAAGCAGATTCCCGTGCTCAACGCCTTCCACGAGTCGCCCGCCGGTCGCGACGTCGCGCTGCTCGGCATCGCGGTGGATGCGGACGGGAGCGAGGTGGTCGCGCCCTTCGCCGCGGAACACCGGATCCAGTACCCCGTGCTGCTCGGCGACGAAGCGCTCGCCTTCGATTACGGGGCGCCGGGTTTCCCGGCCCTCGCGGTCGTCGATCCCCACGGCCGCATCGACTCGCTGCATCTCGGCGTGATCGGCCGCTCGGCCCTCGAAGCCGCCGTCGACGACGCCCGCGGGCGCCCGCCCTGATCCCCCAGCCGCGCCTCAAGCGGCCTCCCGCAACGGTCGAAACGAACGCCGTGGACTCCGCGGCGCTCTCCGGATCGGCAACGCCCGAGCTTGGCGAAACGGCGCTCGGCGTGCGCCGCGACTTCGAGCGCGTCGCGCAGGCCGGGGAGTCGATCTTCGAGTCGGGCGAGCCGGCCGACGCCTTCTACGTGCTGCTCGCGGGCGAGGTGCTGCTGCTCGACACCAGTCGCGGCGGCGTGTCGCGGCTCGTCGCGCGCCTCGGTCCCGGCGATTCCGTCGGCGAAACCGATTCGCTGCTGGGACGCGCCCGCGGCGCGCGCGCGGTGGCCGCGACCGACGCGCGCCTGCTGCGCCTCGATCGCGCCACCTTCCGTTCGATGTGTCTCGAGCGGCCCGACATCGCGGTGCAGGTGATCGAGCGCCTCGCGCAGCGCTCTTCCGATCTCGAGCGGCGGCTCGCGGCGCTCGGCATGAACGACCTGGTCCGGCCCGTGGCGCGCGGCCTGCTGGAATCCGCCGGCGGCGCGGGCGGCCCGGCGGAGTCCCGCGCGACGACCTCGCTGCGCGGACTCGCGGAAGCGGCAGGCCTTTCGCTGCGCGAAACCCATCGCGGCCTGCAGGAACTCTTCGACCGCAAGCTCGTGCGGCTCGTCGACGACGCGCTGCAGGTCCCCGATCGCGGCGCGCTCGAGGCATGTCTCCAGGATGGCAACGCGTCCGACGCGACCAACTCCGGCCGGTCTTCCTGATCCATCCTTCGTTGACCCATTCGGAACGCGTGCGGTAGCTTGGCCTCGCTCTGACCGGGGGGCGAGCCATTCGAGACCGAGGGGACAGGTCTGGCGCGGCGTGGCGCCGTGCGCACTTGCACGTCGTCGCGTTGCTGGCGGCGTCGCTGTTCGGCGGCGCAGCGCTCGCGCAGCCCATGGACGTCACCGCGGACGAGGTCGAGTACCAGGCCGACCGCGACATCTACGTCGGCCGCGGCCACGTCGTGATCACGCAGCAGGGCAAGACGCTCACGGCCGACCACGTGCTGTTCAGCAACAAGACGCGCCAGGGTGTCGCCACCGGCAACGTGGTCGTGAAGGACGGCACCGACGTTCTGCACGCCCCGTTCCTGCAGTTCAACATCGATACCGTCGAAGGCGTCGTCTACGACGGCGAACTCGACTCGCCGGGCGGCGGCTATCGCATGCAGGGTCGCGAAGTGCGCAAGACCGGACCGAACTCGTATGCATTCGAGGGCGGCCGCTTCACGACCTGCCGCTGCCCCGAGAAGACCGACCGCGATCCCTGGGCGGTGCGCGCGCAGAAAGCCGAGCTCGACCTCGACGGCTACGGCCGCGCGCGCAACTCGACGCTCGAGATCCTCGGCGTTCCGGTGTTCTGGGTTCCGTACGTCGTGTATCCGCTCAGGCGCGAGCGCCAGACCGGCTTCCTGTTCCCGCAAGGCGGCACGTCGAGTCAGAGCGGCGGCAACATCAACGTGCCGTTCTTCTGGGCGGCGCGCGACGATCTGAACGTGATGTTGGAGGCCGACTACCAGTTCAAGCGGGGTTTCAAACCGTCCGCCGAGATCGACTACGTATTCGGCGAGCGCGGCCGCAGCACGCTCTACGGCACCTACATCCACGACAACGACATCGACCCGAGTTCTCCGACGGCGACCTTCGGCGACGATCGCTGGGGTACCACCTGGACGCACGTCCAGGATCTGCCGGCGGGATCGTGGATGGCGGCGGACGTCGCGGCCGTGTCCGACAACCAGTTCCCGTTCGACTTCAGCGATTTCCGCAGCTACCGCCGCGATCGATTTCTGCAATCGACCGGGCTCGTGGGCACCAGCTTCTACGGGCCGACCAAGCGCTTCGGCGCGACGCTCGCCGCGCAGTCCACCGACGACATCCAGAACCCGGACGACGAGGATCGCGACGACGTGATCCTGCAGCGGCTGCCGAAATTCGCGCTCGCGGCGCTGCCCGGTTCGGCGCCCGTTCTGCCGGGGTTGGTCACGGGCGGCGACGTCGAGTTCGTGAACTACCAGCCCTACGGCGATCCGGCCGACCACTTCGACCGCTCGCTGCTCGTGAACGACCTCTTCTACGACACCGGCTTCGACGCGATCGCCGACGGCGACGAACGCAACAGCAATGGCCGCAAGGTCCCGACCGACGCGCACCGCGACGATCAGACGGCGCTGCAATCGGGACCCGAGGGCGACGGCCGTTTCCAGGAGGGCGAGCCGCTCGCGGACCACGGACAGCGCGTCCTCGCCCGACCGCGCATCTCCTATCCATTCCAACTCGGCAACGTGCTCGAAGTGGTCCCCGAGGCCGGCTACTACGGCACGTTCTACAACTCCGACTTGCGCGGCGGCGACCAGCGCAGCCTCTTCACCGGCAGCGTCGAGATGCGGGCAAAGGTACGCGGATCGCTGTCGATGCCGTTCGGGATGGGCGTTGCCGCGCACGTCGTCGAGCCGTACATCGGTTGGGTGGGCGTGTCGCAGACGGGGCAGAACGACAACCCGGTCTTCGTGCCGAGGACGGCGGTTCCCCAGGAGCGGCTGCGTCTGCTCGAACCCGACAACCTCACGCTCGACCCCGCCGATCGCATCGCGGAAGCGAGCAACCTGATGCTGGGCGTCACCAACCGCTTCTTCGGCGACGCCAGGGGCAACCTGCTCGCCGAGTTGTCGGTCTACTCGCAGTACCGGATGGCCGACGGCGAGTGGGGGCCGGCCGTGGCGCAGGGGAAGGTGTCGCTGCCGCTGGGCCTGCTGCTGCGCTTCCACTCGGTGGTCGACTTCCAGCCCACCGAGATGGCGGACGGCCTCGTCGACTTCGGTTGGGCGCGCTGGGGTCACCAGGTGAGCCTGCGCTACCGCTACGTGCGCGACATCCCCCAGGTGTTCGAGAACTTCCAGCAGAACGACCGCTATGAGAACTTCACCGACAGCTTCACGAGCATCAATCAGCTCAGCGGCGTCGGACGCTGGCAGGCCACCGAGCACTGGGCCTTCACCTACGTTGGATCGTTCAGCTTCGACAACTCGATCTCGCTGATCAATCAGTTCGGTATCGAGTACCTCTCGAAGTGCCGGTGCTGGGCGGTTCGCTTCGAAATGGACGAGGACCGCACGCGGGGGTTCGAGTGGAGGCTGCGCTATCGGCTGGTGGGGCTCGGCGATCGGAAGCAGCAACTCTTCACGCGTTGACGCCCCGGCGGGCCTTTGCTTTGATCGCGACCTGGTCCCCGCCATCCCCCACGGAACCCGCGTGTCCGCCCGCATTCTCGTCGTCGACAACTACGACTCCTTCACCTTCAACCTGGTGCAGCTGATCGAGGTGCTCGGGGCCGAGGCCGAAGTCGTGCGCAACGACGTCGAGCCGGCCGAAGCGCTCGCTGCGCGCGGGCCCGACGGCGTCGTGCTCTCGCCCGGACCGGGTACACCCGAGCGCGCCGGGGTCACGCTCGACGCCGTGCGCTGCTTCGCGGCACGGGGCACGCCCGTGCTCGGCGTCTGTCTCGGCCACCAGGCGATCGGCGTCGCGTTCGGCGGGAGCGTCGCGCGGGCGCGCGTGCCGCGGCACGGCAAGTCCGTGGCGATCCGGCACGACGGCGCGGGCGTCTTCCGCGGCCTGGCCGATCCCTTCGAGGCCGCGCTCTATCACTCGCTGGTGATCGACGAGGAGCGGCTGCCCGCTGCGCTCCAGATCACGGCGCGCAGCCCCGAGGGCGAGGTGATGGGCGTCCGGCATCGCGAGCTGCCGCTCGAAGGCGTGCAGTTCCATCCCGAGTCCGTGCTGACACCGGGGGGTCGCGCGCTGGTCGCGAATTTCGTGGCGCGCTGCGGCGGATTGCCTTCGTGAGACTGCACGACGCGCTCGAAGTGGCCGTCCGCCGCGAAGCGGTGCCGCCCGCGCTGCTCGAAGCCGCCTTCGGCGAGATCATGGACGGCAAGGCGAGTCCCGTCGCGATTGCGGCGCTGCTCGTCGCGCTGCGCGCGAAGGGCGAGACGGTCGACGAGATCGTCGCCGCGGCGCGCGCGCTGCGGGCTCGCGCCGAGGGCGCGCCGGCGCCGGATCCGCGCGCCATCGACACCTGCGGAACCGGCGGCGACGGCTCTGGCACCTTCAACGTCTCGACCGCCGCTGCCTTCGTGGTGGCCGGAGCCGGCGTGCCGGTCGCAAAGCACGGCAACCGCGCCGCGACGAGCCGGGCCGGCAGCGCCGACGTGCTCGAAGCGCTCGGGGTGCGCGTCGATCTGCCGATCGCGCGCGCCGCCGAGATCGTGCGCGAGATCGGCATCGGCTTCCTGTTTGCGCGGCGCGCACATCCCGCCATGCGGCATGTCGCAGCGGTGCGCGAAGAACTCGGCATCCGCACGCTGATGAACTGCCTGGGGCCGCTGGTGAATCCGTGCGGCGTACGGCGCCAGCTCGTCGGCGTCTACGCGCGCGAACTGGTGGAGCCGCTCGCGCACGCGCTCGCCCAGCTCGGCGCCGAGGCGGCGCTGGTGGTGCACGGCAGCGACGGCCTCGACGAGATCACCACCACCGGACCGACCTTCGCGGCGCGCTTCGCGGGCGGTGTCGTCGAGACGCTCGGGATCGACGCCGCGGAACTCGGCATCGCGCGCGCACGCCGCGAGCAGCTGCAGGGCGGCGACGCCGCGGAGAATGCGCACATCGTGCGCGACGTGCTGGGCGGCGAGCCGGGCCCGCGGCGCGACCTCGTGCTGGTGAACGCCGCCGGCGCGCTCTGGGTCGCCGGCGCGGCGCCCGATCTGGCCGGCGGTCTCGCGCTCGCAAGGGAGAGCGTCGACAGCGGCGCCGCGCGTGCGAAGCTCGCGGCCCTGGTGGAACGAACGCAGCAATGACGATTCTCGACGAGATCCTCGCCCACAAGCGCGACGAGATCGCCGCGGCGAAGCGGCGCGACGCGCCGGCCGCGCTGCGCGCGCGCGCGGAGGCGTGTCGCGGGGCGACGCGCGGTTTCCGCACGGCGCTCGCGAACGGGCCGCGCCCGCGCGTCGTCGCGGAGTTGAAGCGCCGCTCGCCGAGCCGCGGCGAGATCCGGCCGGACTTCGACCCGATCGGCTGCGCCAAGGCCTACGCCGACGCGGGCGCCGCCGCGATCTCGGTGCTCACCGACAAGAAATATTTCGGCGGCGAGCTGTCGCTGCTCGAAGCCGTGCGCCGCGAAGTCTCGCTGCCGCTGCTGCGCAAGGATTTTCTCGTCGACGCGTACCAGGTGGACGAAGCGCGCGTCGCGGGCGCCGACGCGGTGCTGTTGATCGCGCGCGCTCTCGACGTCGCACAGCTCCGCGCGCTGCGCGAGCGCGCCGCTGCGCTCGGGCTCGACGCGCTCGTCGAAGTGCACGACGAATCGGAAGTCGACGCGGCGCTCGGCGCGGGCGCCGATCTGGTCGGGATCAACAACCGCGACCTCGCCACCTTCACGACCGATCTCGGCACGACCGAGCGCCTCGCGAAGCGCCTCGTGGCGGCCGGTGTGGTGGTGGTCGCAGAGAGCGGCATCTTCACGGCCGACGACGTGCGCCGGCTCGAGTCGGCGGGCGCACACGCCGTGTTGGTTGGCGAAGCGCTGATGCGGGAGCCCGACGTGGGTCGGGCGCTCGCGCGCTTGCGGGGGGCATCGTGAAGGTTCGGGTGAAGATCTGCGGCGTCTGCACGCCCGACGACGCGCAGGCGGCCGTCGACGCGGGCGCGGATTTGATCGGGCTCAACTTCGTGTCGGGCTCGCCGCGCGCGCTGGAACTCGCCGAGGCCGAGCGCATCGCGGCGCGCGTGGCCGGGCAGGTCGAGCGCGTGGCGCTGTTTCGCGACGCCGATCCCTACGACATCGAGCACACTCTGCGCCGTATCGAGGTGGAGCGCGTCCAGCTCCATGGCGACGAGACCGAGGAGGACGCCGAGGCGATCGAGCTGCCCATCATCAAGGCGCTGCGCGGAGCGGACGAGGAGGCCGCCAAGCGCTATCCCGGCTCGATCCTGTTGCTCGATCACCCGACCGAGGGAGGGGGGCGCGGCCAGGCGTGGAACTGGGCGGACGCCGGCGTGCTGATCGCGGCCGGCTACGACGTGATCCTCGCCGGCGGTCTCGACCCGACCACCGTGCAGCAGGCGATCGAAGCCGTGGGCGACGTGTTGCCGTGGGGCGTCGACGTCGCGACCGGCGCCGAGAGCGAGCCGCGCCGCAAGGACGCGGAGAAGATGCGCGCGTTCATCGCGGCGGTGCGCCGCGCGGAGGGAGGTGGATGAGCGCAGCTGCAGCGACCCCGGCACGGCCCGGACGCTTCGGGCCCTACGGCGGCCGCTACGCATCCGAGACGCTGATGGCGGCGCTCGTCGAGCTGGAGGAGGCCTACCCGCGGATCACCGCGCTGCCCGCCTTCCAGGCCGAGCTGCATTCGCTTCTCGAACACTACGCGGGTCGCCCGACGCCGCTCTTCTTCGCGAAGCGAACCACCGAGGCTCTCGGCGGCGCAAAGGTCTACTTGAAGCGCGAGGACCTCGCGCACACCGGCGCCCACAAGATCAACAACGTGCTCGGCCAGTGCCTGCTCGCGAAGCACATGGGCAAGCGCCGCATCATCGCGGAGACCGGCGCGGGGCAGCACGGCGTCGCCGCGGCCACTGCGTGCGCGCTCCTCGGCCTCGACTGCGAGGTCTACATGGGCGCCGAGGACGTCGAGCGCCAGGCGCCGAACGTATTCCGCATGGAGCTGCTCGGCGCGCGCGTCGTTCCGGTGACGTGCGGCTCGAAGACGCTGAAGGACGCCATCAACGAGGCGATGCGCGACTGGGTGACCAACGTCGAGACCACCTATTACTGCATCGGTTCGGTGATGGGTCCGCACCCGTATCCGACGATCGTGCGCGATTTCCAGCGCGTGATCGGCATCGAGGCGCGCCGCCAGATCCTCGAGATGGAAGGCAAGTTGCCCGACGTGCTGGTCGCGTGCGTGGGCGGCGGCTCGAACGCGATGGGCCTCTTCCATCCGTTCCTCGAAGACGCAGCGGTGAAGATGCTCGG
>JAGSPS010000179.1 GCA_018262315.1 Deltaproteobacteria bacterium
GAGCGCCTGCACGTGCTGCACGATCCCGCGCTCGCCGAGGAGGAGCGAGCCGCGCGGCTGGCGACACTGGAGGCGGAACTGCCCGAGTCGGTGCGCGAAGCGCGCGACGCCGCCACGGCCGCGTCGAGCCTGCGCCGCGATGAGGCGCGGCTGCGCGCCGAGGGCGCTTCCGATGCGGAGATCGGCGCCCTGCGCGAGGCGCGCTTCGGTCGCGAAGCCGCCGAACGTCTGGCCGCGCTCGATCAGGCGCGCGCGGCGTGGCACGCGCGCGTGTCGGCCTATCGGGCCGAGCGCGAGCGCGTGGCCGCCCTCGAGCCCGACGACGCCGAGGCGCGAGCCGACGCCATCGCCGCGCTCCGCGACGCGCACTTCCGTGGCGCGGAGCGCCTGCGCATCGAGGCGCTCGACCGGCTGGAGGCGCAGACGGCAGCGTCGACGACCGCCGGCGCCGCGAATCCGACGAACTAGCAATCGGAGTGACGGGATGCCGCGAATTGAAGATCGCTTGCGTGCGCTCGGGTTGTCGTTGCCGCCGCCGATCCAACTCCCGCCCGGAATCGTCTTCCCGTTCGAGTTCGTCCGCATCGTCGGACGCCGCGCGCTGATCTCCGGACACGGACCGCAGAACCCAGACGGGTCGCTCGCACAGCCGCTCGGAAAAGTCGGGCGAGAACTCAGCGTCGAGCAGGGCTACGCCGCAGCGCGCCTCACGGCGCTGTCGATCCTCGGCAGCCTCGAACGCGCCCTGGGCGACCTCGATCGGATCGCCGCGTGGGTGCGCGTCTTCGGCATGGTGAACTCCGCGCCCGGATTCAACCGGCAGCCCAGCGTGATCAACGGCTTCTCGGACCTGATCCTCGAACTCTTCGGGCCCGAGACGGGCGCCCATTGCCGGAGCGCCGTCGGCCTTGCGGAGCTTCCCTTCGATATCCCCGTGGAGATCGAAGGCGAAGTCGAGCTGCACTGAGACGCATGCACGTCCACAGCTTCGCGCCCATCGCAGACGCGTCGAGCCAGGTCCTGATCCTCGGTTCGATGCCGGGCAAGGCGTCGCTGCTTGCCGGCGAGTACTACGCACACCCGCGCAACGCGTTCTGGAAGATCATGGACGCGCTCTTCGCGATCGATGCAGCAGCGCCGTACGAGCGCCGCGTCGCGGCTCTTCGCGAACGGCGCATCGCGCTCTGGGACGTGCTCGCGTCGTGCACGCGCGCGACGAGCCTCGACTCCGCCATCGACGAGTCGTCGATCGCCGTCAATGACTTCGCGCGGTTCCTCCGGACTCACGTGAAGATCGTCAGCATCTGCTTCAACGGCGCCAAAGCCGAGCAGCTCTACCGAAGGCATGTGGTCCCGGAGCTGGCCGGCGGCGGCGAGCTGCAATACCACCGGCTTCCATCCACGAGTCCCGCGCACGCGGCGCTCTCGCATGCCGACAAAATCGAAGCCTGGCGCGCCTGCTACGCGAAGAGCCGGTTCAGCTCGCCGTAGTCGGCGAGCCGGTCGGCCATCGCGTCGTAGCGCCCCTCCTCGAGGAACTCCGCCGCCGCGCGGCGCGCGACACCGTACGCCGCCTGCGAAATCGCCGAGCCCGCGCTGACGCGCCGAACGCCGAGGCGCTGCAACTCGGCGACCGGTGCGAGGCCCGGCACCACAAGCACGTTGAGCGGCAGCGGCGTCGCCGCGGCGATCGCGCGGATCGCTTCGCCGTCGGCGACCTTCGGGACGAACAGGCCATCGCAGCCCGCCGCCTGGTAGCGGCGCCCGCGCTCGATCGATTCCGCCACCGCGCGCTCGGCGGGCACGAGGCCGCGCAGGTAGACGTCGGTGCGCGCATTCACGAACAGATCGACACCCGCGCGCGTGGCTGCGGTCTTCGCCGCTTCGATCTTCGCGCACAGCAGGTCGGGCGATTCGGCGCCGTCTTCGAGATTCACGCCGACCGCGCCCGCGTCGAGCACGGCCGCGATCATCTCGCCGACCGCGCGCGGATCGGCCGAGTAGCCACCTTCGACGTCCGCGCTGAGCGGCACCGAGAGCACGCGCGTGATCTCCGCGATCGCGGTGGCCAGCACGCGCGGCGGCAGGAAGTTGCCGTCCGCGTAGCCGCGCGACCACGCGAGCCCCGCGCTGGTCGTCGCGATCGCCGCCGCGCCGCAGGATTCGATCAGGCGCGCGCTGCCGGCGTCCCAGGCGTTCGGGAGGCGCAGCAGGCGTCCGGGTGCGTGGAGCTGCCGGAAGGTCTTCGCGTGGATCGCGGATGCGTTGCTCATGCCACCTCTCGCTGCGCGATCGGCGCGGACGCCGCGCGCCACTTCTGCTCGTGTTCCAGCAGCCAGCGCTTGCGCTCGATGCCGCCGCCGAAACCGGTCAGCGATCCGTCGGCGCCGATCACGCGGTGACACGGCACGACGACGACGACCGGGTTGGCTCCATTGGCGAGGCCGACCGCACGCGCAGCGCCCGGCTTGCCGATCGCCCGCGCGAGTTCGCCGTAGCTTTCGGTGACGCCGGCCGGAATCTGGCGCAGCGCGCTCCATACGCGCCGCTGGAACGCCGTGCCACCGGTGCGCACCTCGATCGAGTCGATCGCGTGCAGTGCGCCGGCGAAGAATGCGGCGAGGGCATCCGCGACGGCGGCGGGCGCGCGGCCCGTCGTCAACTCGAAACCTCGCTCGCCATAATGTGTGTGCAGCAGCCGCTGCAGGCGCGCCTCGTAGTCGTGGAAGTCGAGCGCGCGCAGGCGGCCCGCGTCGTCGCACACGACGAGCAGCGTTCCGAGCGGCGACGCGATCCGGTCGATCTGGAAATGTTCGAGTACGGGCATCATGCGACGGTCTCCTGGCAGGGTGCGAAGCACCCGGCGCTCTGGTTCACGAAAGGTGACGGCTCGCTCTCCGCGATTTCGCCGTCGTGACTCCACAGATGTTGCGCCGCGTAGGCGCGCCACGGGCGCCAGCGTTCGGCGCGCGCGAGCACTGCGGCGGGGGTGGGACGCACGCCGTCGCATCCCGTCATCGCGCGCAAGAGGCCGATGTCGGCGGCGGGAAACGCGTCGGGCTCGCGCAATGCGCGCATCGCGATGTACTGCGCGGTCCACTCGCCGATGCCCGGCAGCGCGCGCAGCCGCGCGAGCTTCGCATCGAGATCGCCGCCGCCGTCGAAGAGGTGCGGATCGGCGACGACCGCCACGGCGATCCCGCGCAGCGTGGCGATCCGGGCGCGCGGCATTCCGAGCGCGAGGTCGGCCGTCGCGAGCCGTTCGGGCCGCGGGAAGACGGTGGTGAGTCCGCCATCCGGGCCGGACGCGAGCGGTTCGCCGTGTGCGGCAACCAGCTCGCCGGCCAGCTTTCGCGCGGCCGTCACCGTGATCTGTTGGCCGAGCACCGCGCGAAGCGCGAACTCGAAGGGGTCCCAGGCGCCCGGCACGCGCAACCCCGGTCGCGCGGCGACTAGCCGTGCGAGGAGCGGATCCTCGGCGAGCTGCGCGTCGATCGCGGCGACGTCGCTGCCGAGGTCGAACAAGTTCCGGATGCGGCCGATGATCGCGGGCAGCGCGCGCACGTCGGGGAAGTGGATCGTCGCGGCGAGTGCGTTGCGGCGACGCATCGGTGCGACGTCGAGGATGCCGTGGCAGCCGTTCAGCTCGATCGTGCGCCGGTAGCGATCGGGCAGGACGACCTCTACGCCGGGAATCGCGCGGGCGGCGAGGAACTCGATCATCGCGGGCCAGTCGTAGGGAGCCGCGTAGGCGAGCGTCAGCGTGATGGCGGAGCTGCCACGGATGCTCGCCGTCGCGGCGGTCGCCTCGCGTCGCAGCGCGGACGGCGGCTGCCCATAGAGCCGTTGGAAGGTGTCGTTGAAGCGGCGCAGGCTGCCGAAGCCCGCCGCGAATGCGACGTCGACCATCTTCATGCGCGTCTCGTGAAGCAGCTGCTTCGCGAGCAGCACGCGGCGCGTCTGTGCGACCGCGATTGGAGACGCACCGAGGTGCTTGTCGAAGAGACGCCGCAGCTGGCGCTCGCCGATGCCGAGGCGCAGCGCCAGGCCCTCGACGTCGCCGTCATCGAGCACGCCGTCGGCGATCAGCGCGAGTGCGCGCGATACGGTGCGCGAGGTCGCACGCCAGCCGGCGAGATCGGGCGCGCATTCGGGGCGGCAGCGCAGGCACGGTCGGAAGCCCGCCTCCTGTGCGGACGCGGCGCTCGCGTGGAACGTGATGTTCTCGAGCTTCGGGCAGCGCGCCGGGCAGATCGGGCGGCAGTAGATGCCGGTCGTGCGGACTGCGACGAAGAAACGCCCGTCGAAGCGCGTGTCGCGTGCTCGGAGGGCGCGGTAACAGGCGTCGCGGTCGAGGTCCATGGATGGCATATTGCCAGCGCCGCAGAAATCCGGCTCGCCATTATCGGACCCGACGGTCGATGCTCCCACAACAACCTGACAGCAAACAACCTGACGCCCGGCACAATTCTGAAAAAACTAGACAGAAAAGAACTTGACGCCCGCCACCGTCCTGCCGAGGCTGGACGAAGGGGATCCGCGGGGGGCGCGGCTGCTGGCGGATTTGGCTTCGCACACGGCGCTGCTGTGGTCGGGAAGTGAGGTGCGGGTGCCTGTCGCGCGCATGAGCGACGCGCTCGCGGCGGCGCTGAAGAGCGCCTACAGCGCGAACCGCGTGGTGCGGGGGATGGAGGGTGCGGAGCAGACGCTCGCGGCGGAGGAGCGCGGGCTGCGGATCGCGGATCGGCAGAGCGCCGCGCCGCGCGGGGTGCGCGTCTCACGGCTGCTGATCCTCGCGAACGACGGGGCGGAGCGGTTCTATCGGCAGGTCGAGTCGCTGCTGCGACGCCACGGGCCGCGCGTGCTCGCGGTGCGCATCGCGATCGACGCGGAGACGCTCGGCGCGCTGCTCTTCGGTCCCGGCCGCCGCGCGCGCCTGCTGATGCTCGAGCACAAGGACGCCGTCGCCGCGGTACTGCTGGCAATGGCGGGGCAGTGGGAGGACGGTGAGCGCGAGCCCTGATCTCTCGTACTCTCCCGGGGTTCGCGCGTCCACTGGAGATCTCCGTGACACACCGCCACGCCGACTACATCCCTGCCGCCGGCCACGACTTCCTGCTCCCGCTCTACGACCCGGTGCTCCGCTTCCTGATGCGCGAGCGTGCACTGCGCACGCGCTTCCTCGACCTGGCCGCGATCCAGCCGGGCCAGCGCGTGCTCGATCTCGGCTGCGGAACGGCGACGCTGCTGTTGCTGCTGAAGGAACGCTGCCCGAGCGCCGACGTCATCGGTGTCGACGGCGATCCCAAGGTGCTCGCGCTCGCCCGCGCGAAGGCGGAGAGGCGGGGCGTCGCGATCCGCTTCGACGAGGCGCTCGCGACGCGGCTCCCCTACGGCGACGCGAGCTTCGACCGCGTGCTCTCCTCGTTGATGCTGCACCACCTGACGCGCGACGAAAAGCTGCAGGCGCTCCGCGAGGTGCGCCGCGTGCTCGCGCCGGGCGCTTCGTTTCACCTGGTGGACTTCGGGCCGCCGCGCAACTGGCTCGCGCGCGGCGTCGTGCGCGCGCTGAACCACGGCGAGCGCATGGCGGACAATCTCGCCGGCCGGCTTCCGGAGCTGCTGCGCGAGGCGGGCTTCGCGCGCGTAGAGGAGCGCGGCCACCACAGCACCGTGTTCGGCACCCTCGCCTTCGTCTCGGGGTGGATCGCATGACCGCGACGCAACCCACGCGAACCCTCGGCGCGATTCTCTACGAACGCTTCGAGCTGCTCGACTGCTACGGCCCGCTCGAGATGTTCGGCAGCGTCGGGCCGGAGCTGCGCATCGTGACGGTCGCCGAAAAGAGCGGTCCGGTCGCTTCGGTGCAGGGGCCGAAGACGGTCGCCGAATATCAATTTGCCAACTGCCCGAAGCTCGACCTGATCCTGCTGCCGGGCGGCGTTGGCACGGTCGAACAACTAGGCAACGCGGCGCTGCACGCGTTCCTTCGCGATCGCGCCAAGACCGCCGAAGTGACGATGTCGGTGTGTTCCGGCTCGGCGATTCTCGCGAAGGCGGGCCTGCTCGACGGCCGCCGCGCCACCTCGAACAAGCAGTGGTTCGATCTCGCGCGCATGCAGAGCGCCAATGTGAAGTGGGTGACCGAGGCGCGCTGGGTGGAGGACGACCCGTTCGCGACCTCGTCGGGCGTATCGGCCGGCATCGACATGGCGCTCGCCGTGATTGCGCGCCTCTACGGCAGGGCGAAGGCGGAGGAGATCGCGGAGGCGACCGAGTACGAGTGGCACATCGACTCGACGCGCGACCCGTTCGTGAAGTTCTTGAACAAGGCGATGGGCGGCGGAGCCGGAGGCGGCGCGTGACGGCGCCCGTGACGATCATCGGCTCCTACCTCTCGCCGTACGTGCGCAAGGTGCTGGTCTTCCTGCACCACAAGAAGATCCCGTACCAGATCGACCCGATCGTGCCGTTCTTCGGCGACGAGCGTTTCTCGAAGCTTTCGCCGGTGCGGCGCATACCCGTGCTGATCGACGATCGCGTGACACTCTGCGACTCGTCGGTGATCTGCCAGTACCTCGAAGAGCGTCAGCCGGAGCCGTCGCTCTTCCCGCGCGACATCGCGGATCGCGCCCGCGCGCGCTGGCTCGAGGAGTTCGCCGACACCCGCATGGGCGACGTCTTCATCTGGAAGCTCTTCAACCAGGTGGTGATCAACC
>JAGSPS010000180.1 GCA_018262315.1 Deltaproteobacteria bacterium
CACACCGCGGCTGGCAATCACGGCTAGGCTTCGCGCGTGGCGATCGGAGACCAGCTGTCGCCGGGATCGACTCCGGGACCGGATGCGGACGCCCACGTCGAAGTCACGGAGGGCGGCGTGCGCTGCGCCGGCGCCTGGACGGTCGGCCGCATCGCGCGGCTCGAGAAGCGGCTCGCGCGCGGCGACTGGCCCCAGGGCGCAGAAATCTCGCTCGACGGCTCCGCCGTGATTGCGATGGACACGGCGGGTGCGTGGCTGGTGTGGCGACTGCTTCGAACACTCGAGCGCGACGGAGTCCGCGTCTCGCTGCGCGGTCTCCGCCCCGAACACAAGGCGCTGCTCGAGATGGTCGAGGCGACCGGCGTCGGGACGGCGGGTACGGCGA
Organism: Deltaproteobacteria bacterium; assembly: GCA_018262315.1. GTDB lineage: Bacteria > Myxococcota_A > UBA9160 > UBA9160 > PR03 > PR03. Next base: position 386 of record JAGSPS010000180.1, read on the forward strand.
GTGCAGCAGCGGCGCCGCCTCTGGAGCGGATCGGCGTATTCGCCTGGGGCGCGGGGCGCCAGCTCTTCGAGACGCTGGCATTCATCGGTGAAGTCGCGCGCTCGGCCTTCCGCTCGGCTTCCCGACCGGCGCGGATCCGCTGGAGGACGGTGCTCTACAACGTCCGCACGGCGGGCTTCGACGCGCTGCCGATCACCGGGCTGCTCTGCTTCCTGATGGGCATCGTGATCGCCTATCAGGGCGCGACGCAGTTTCGCCGCTACGGCGCCAACATCTTCGTGGTGGACCTCGTCGGTCTGGCCATGCTGCGGGAACTCTCTCCCCTGCTCACGGCGATCATCGTCGCCGGGCGCTCGGGATCCGCCTACGCCGCGCAGATCGGGACGATGAAGGTCACCGAGGAGATCGACGCGCTGCGCACGGTGGGGATCGCTCCGCTCGAGTTGCTCGTGCTGCCGAAGATCCTCGCGCTCGCGATCGCGTTGCCGCTTCTCACCGTCTACGCGGACATGCTCGGCGTCGCGGGCGGCATGGTGATGGCGAAAAGCGAACTCGGCGTGAGCTACCCGGACTTCGTCGATCGCCTCCAATACGCGCTGCTCCTCTCCGATTTCCTGGTCGGGATCGGCAAGGCTCCCGTCTTTGCCGCGATCATCGCGGTGGTCGGATGCTTCCAGGGCTTCCAGGTGACCGGCGACGCGGAGAGCGTCGGCCGCCGCACGACGATCAGCGTGGTGCAGTCGATCTTCCTGGTGATCGTGGCCGACTCGCTGTTCTCCGTCATCTTCAACTTCCTCGGGATCTGAGATGACCGCGACGAACCACGCAGCCGAACCGGTGATCGAGGTGCGCGATCTGTGCACGCGCTTCGGCGCTGCGGTCGTTCACGACGGCGTGAACCTCGAGGTGCGCGACGGCGAGATCTTCGCGCTCGCGGGGGCGAGCGGCTGCGGGAAGTCCACGCTGCTGCGGGAACTCATCCTACTGCAGCAGCCGGATGCCGGCTCGATCCGCGTGCTGGGACGCGACGTCGTCGGGCTCGACGACGAGCAGGCGCTGCCGTTGCGCCGGAACTGGGGCGTCCTGTTCGAGCGCGGCGCACTGTTCAGCTCGCTCACGGTGAGCGAGAACGTCGGTCTGCCGCTTCGCGAGCACACACGGCTCGGCGATCGGCTGATCGACGAGATCGCCGCCGTGAAGATCGCGCTCACGGGACTGCCGCCGAGTGCCGCACCGAAGTACCCGGCGGAACTCTCGGGTGGCATGCGCAAACGCGCGGCGTTGGCGCGGGCGATCGCGCTCGATCCGAAACTGTTGTTCCTCGACGAGCCGACCGCTGGCCTCGATCCGCTCAGCGCCAGCGGCTTCGACGAGTTGGTGAAGCATCTGCAGGAGCTGCTCGGCCTCACGATATTCGTGGTGACCCACGATCTCGATCTACTCTGGCGCGTCGCGGATCGCGTCGCCTTCATGGTCGCGGGGCGGATCGCAGGCGTCGGTACGATGCGCGAGCTCTCGACGACGGAGGAGCCGGTGGTGCGGGAGTACTTCCATGGAGCGCGCGGCCGCGGGGCCTGGGAGCAAGCATGGAAACCAAGGTGAACTACGCGCTCGTCGGCGCCTTCGTGCTGACACTGTCGGTCGCGATCGTTGCGGGCGTGCTGTGGATTTCCTCGGGACGAACCGCGCGCAAGGACTACGACACCTACCTGGCCTACTCGAGCGAGTCGGTGTCCGGCCTGAACCGCCAGGCGCCGGTCAAGTACAAAGGTGTCGAGGTGGGTGCGGTGCGGGAGATCGAACTCGATCCCGTGGACCCGCAGAATGTCCGGCTGGTACTCGCGATCGAGCATGGCGTGCCGATCAAGCAGGACACGGTCGCGGTGCTCAGCGTGCAAGGCCTCACCGGCATCGCCTTTCTCGATCTCGAGGGCGGTTCGAAGGAATCGCCGCTACTCGCGCCGGCGCGACCCGGCGAATTCCCCGTGATCGCGACGCGTCCCTCGCTGCTCCGGAGACTCGACACGCAGGTGACCGCGCTCGTCGCCGATCTCTCCCGGGCGGCGCAGAACGTCAACCAACTCTTCGACGAGGAAACGCGTACGGCGCTGCAGCGCACGGCCCGCGATCTCGACACCGTCGTGCACGCGATCGCCGGGCGCTCGCAGGCGATCGACACGATGCTCGCCGATGCGGGGCGAACGATGGAGAACAGCGCTCGCGCGAGCGCGCAGCTGACGGAGCTCACCCGGCAGGTGGGTCACAGCGCAGATGCGGTGGCGCGTGCGGCCGAGGCACTGCGCGCGACCGCGAGCGACGCGACGGGCGGCGTGCAGCAGTTCCGCACCGATACGCTGCCGGCGTTGCAGCGGCTGCTCGCCGATGCGCGCGCGGCCACGGCCTCGCTCGAGCAGCTGGCGCAGCAACTCGAGCGCAGTCCCAATGCACTCCTGGTGGGGCGGGAGCCGACGCCGCCCGGACCCGGAGAGTGAGAGGATCGAAGTGAAGCCTTTGCTGCCGACACTCGCGCCGCTCGCGGTGCTGGTTCTCGCGCTCGGGGGTTGCGCGCTGCTCGCGTCCCCGGGAGCGGCGCCGCCGAGCCTCTTCGCCCTCACGCGGCCCCCGGAGAGCGAGCCCCCGCACAGCGTCGCCGCACGGACGATCGAGGTCGCGCCACCCGGCGCGCGACCTGGCTTCGACGGGCCTCGCATGGCGTACGTGACGCGGCCCTACGAACTCCAGTTCTTCGCCCGACACCAATGGGTGGATGCACCGGCGCGGATGCTCGCCCCGCTGCTCGCGGATGCGCTCGAGCGGGGAGGGCGCTTCGATGCGATGCAGAGCGGCGAGCGCGTCGCTTCGCCGCTGCGTCTCGAGACCGAGGTGGTCGTGCTCCAGCAGGAGTTCAGCGCGCACCCGAGTCAGCTGCGCTTCACGCTTCGGGCGCGGCTCCTCGACGTCGCGAGGGGCCGCGAGCTCGCGAGTGAGACGTTCGAAGCCGTCGAGGCCGCCGCATCCGACGATCCATACGGCGGCGTCGTCGCCGCCAACCGGGCGGTGGCACGCGTGCTCGACGAGGTCGCGCAGTGGTGCGGCGAGAACGCGCCCTGAACGCGGAGCGGCGCAGCGGACGGCTTCGCTTGCCGCGCCGGCCCGCGACCGCCATCTTCGCCGGCGATCCGCACCCGGGAGCAGTTCCATGATCAAGGGCTACGCCGGCCGCGTTCTCGAAGTCGACCTGCGGGCGCGCAGCTTCTTCTTCGCGCCGCTCGACGAGGAGACGGCGCGCCTCTACATCGGGGGCAAGGGCTATGGGACGCGGCTGCTCTACGACCGCACGCCCGCCGGCATCGACCCGCTCGGGCCGGAGAACCTGTTGATCTTCGCGACCGGGCCGCTCAACGGCTCGGTCGCGCCCCAGTCGAATCGCTTCGCGGTGATCTGCAAGAGCCCTCTCACCGGCGGCATCGGCAACGCGACCTGCGGCGGCTCTTTCGCGCTGGGCATGAAGAAGGCCGGGATCGACGTCCTGATCGTCAAAGATCGCGCAGAGCGGCCGCTGCGCCTCGAGATCGACGGCGACCGGGACGCCGTCGAGTTCCTCGACGCCGGCGATCTCTGGGGCAAGGGCACCTACGCCACCCAGAAGCTGCTCTCGCGCAAGCACCAGCACGCGGTGATCGGGCCGGCCGGCGAAAACCTGGTGCTCTTCGCGGGCATCGTGAGCAACGAGCGCATCGCGGGCCGAACGGGCGTCGGCGCCGTGATGGGATCGAAGCTGCTGAAGGCGGTCTCGGTGCGCGGATCGCGCAAGCTCGACATGGAAGATCCCGAGAAGTTCAAGGCATACACCAAGGAGGTGCGAAAGCTCTTCGAAGACCACCCGGTGCTCGGCGAGAGCATGAGGCGTTTCGGCACTGGCGGCATCGTCAACACCACCAACGGCCGCAACATCCTCCCGACGCGGAACTTCCAGAAGGGCCACTTCGAGCGGGCGATGGACCTCTCCGGCGAGTTCCTGGAAGACCACGGGCTGAAGGGGGTGAAGACGAGCTGCATCCACTGTCCCGTCACCTGCGGGCGCGACGTGGAGGTGGAAGGTGTCGGCGTCGTGAAGGGCCCCGAGTACGAGACGCTCGCGCTGATGGGATCGAATCTCGAGATCGGCGACATCAAGAAGGTGGCCGAGTGGAACTACCACGCCGACGACCTCGGCATGGACACGATCAGCCTCGGCGCGACGCTCTCGTTCGCAATGGAGCTGGTCGAGCGCGGCATGCTCGACGCGAACCTTCATTTCGGCGAACAGGCCGGCGTGACCGAGTTGATCCAGGACATCGGCCATCGCCGCGGGCTGGGCGCCGAGTTGGCCGACGGCACCAAGCGGCTCGCGGCGAAGTACGGCGGCAGCGAGTTCGCGATGCACGTGAAAGGCCTCGAACTCTCGGCCTACGACCCGCGCGGTTCGTTCGCCCAGGGCGTCGAGTACGCCACCACCAACCGCGGCGGCTGCCACGTGCAGGGCGCGAGCATGTACATGGAGTCGGTCGGCCCGCTCACCATCAATCCGCAGAACCTGAAGCTCAAGGCCGACATCCCGATCATGCAGCAGAACATCGCGTGCGCGATCAACTCGATGGTGCTCTGCATCTTCACCACCTACGGGATGATCCCCAAAGCGGTCCACGAAATGAATCCGAGTTCGTTCAAGTACCGCGCGCTCGCGTTCGCCTTCGAGAACCTGCCGGGCGCGCTGCTGCGGGGCGCGATGGGGATCAAGGGCAAGCCGATGCTCTGGTTCGAGAAGTGGCTCACCTACATCACCGGCACGACCTTCTCGTCGGGACATCTCCAGGAGATCGGCGCGCGCATCTTCAACCTCGAACGCATGTACAACCTGCGCGAGGGACTCACCAGCGCCGACGACACGTTGCCGCCGCGCATCCTCCATGAATCGACCTTCCCGGGGATGGACTCGGGACACCCGCTGCACCTGCTGTTGCCGAGCTACTACAAGAAGCGCGGTTGGAGTGCGGATGGCGTGCCGCTGCGCCGCACGCTCGAACGGCTCCAGGTGCGGGTCTAGGAGGGACGATGCCCGTCGCGGTGCAACTGACGTATGCAATGGCGAAGGAACTCGGCGCGCAGCGCCTCGAGTTCGAAGGCGCGCAGACGGTCGCCGACGTGCTGCGCATGACGCGCGAACGCTTCGCCGGCGCCCCCGCGCGCTACGACGAGCTGACGCGCGTCGCGGCGGTGGCGGTGAACGGCGTGCTCGTCAACTACCAGCGCGGCATGAAGACTCCCGTCCGCGACGGCGACACCGTCGCGTTCGTGAAGGCCGCGGCAGGCGGCTGAGCGCGGACGCTCGGTGCGAGTCCGGGGAAGGAGCGTCAGATGAGCGAGATCGCGGGGCGGCACATCCTGATAACGGGCGGCGCGAGCGGGATCGGCCGCCTGATGGCCCTCGAGCTGGCGCAACGCGGCGGTCGCATCAGCGTCTGGGACATCGACCGCGAGAAGCTCGACAAGGTGGTCGCCGAGCTCGCGTCCGGACCGGAGCCGGCGCGCGGCTTCCACTGCGACGTGGCGAAACGCGAGGACGTCTACCGCGTCGCCGCGGCGACGACGGCCGCGGCGGGCGCCGTGGACATCCTGATCAACAACGCCGGCGTGGTCAGCGGTCGCAGCCTCCTCGAACTCCCCGACGAAAAGATCGAGGCCACCTTCGCGATCAACACGCTGAGTCTCTTCTGGGTGACGAAGGCATTGCTGCCGCAGATGATCGAGCAGCGCCGCGGGCACATCGTCACGATCGCCTCCGCGTCGGCGCTGGTCGGCGTCGCGAAGCTCTCCGACTACGCCGCGAGCAAATGGGCGGCGATGGGTTTCGAAGAGTCGCTGCGCGCCGAGCTGCGCCAGACCGCGCCGAGCATCCAGACCACGGTGGTCTGCCCGTACTACATCGACACCGGCATGTTCCGCGGCGTGAAGTCGCGGTTTCCGTGGTTGCTGCCGATCCTCGACGAAAACGAGGTCGCCGCGCGCATCATCGACTGCATCCAGCGCGACAAGCGCCGGCTATTGATGCCGCCCGCCATCCACCTGCTCCCGCTGCTGCGCGTCCTCCCGGTCGGCGCCTTCGACTGGCTCGCCAGCTTCCTCGGCGTGAATGCCTCGATGGACGAATTCAAGGGTCGCTGAGAATCCCAGCAGGCGAGCGCGCGCGAAGAGGGGTGAGCGGCGTGTTCGAGCGGCGGAAGCGCCGGCGCAAGATGCTCAGCGCTTGCCACGCAAATTCCCTCTTGTACTCGCG
>JAGSPS010000432.1 GCA_018262315.1 Deltaproteobacteria bacterium
CAGGACGCGATGGTTGTCGCCGAGCGGATGGGTTTCGGTGAGCAGCGTGTGTCCCGCCGGTTCGTAGACCGCCGTCGAGGAGCAGTGCAGCAGCGCGCCGCTCTCGCGACAGTGCGCCATCAGCAGGCCGAGTCCTTCGGCGTTGGCGGCGAGGTCGCGATCCCATTTTCCGCTCTTCGCGACGGCGAAGTTCAGCACCTGGTCGAAGTCACGCGGGAGACCCGCGAAGTCGCCGGCGCCCAGGTCGGCGGCGAAGGGGCGGATGCCGGCAGCCTCGAGTCGCTCGCGCTCGCCAGCTCTCCGCAGGCGCGCGAGGCCCCAGACCTCGTGCCCCGCCGCGACGAGCCCGCGCGCCAGCGGGAAGGCGACCTGCCCGCCCGCGCCGGTCACCAGGATCCGTTTCATCTCCATGAACCTCGCCGCTCGCCGGTGGCTCGCTACGCGGGAACGGATTTGCGATACGGGCCGTATCGTATATCTTTCGGGTGCATCGGGCCACCCAGCGAGGAGCTTCCCATGGACTTCGAGTTCCGCGCCTTCATGAAGAAGCTTTCGCAGCGCGGTTGGCTCGGGATGACCTGGCCGAAAGCGTGCGGCGGCCAGGAGAAACCGGGCGTCTACGAGTACATCCTGAACGAAGCGCTCGCGCGACGCGGCTGCCCGCAGATCGGCAAGGGCATCGGCATCATCGGCAAGACGCTGATCCGCCACGGTTCCGAGAAACTGAAGCAGGAGTTCCTGCCGCAGATCATCCGCGCCGAGATCGAGTTCGCGGTCGGCTACAGCGAACCGCAGGCTGGCTCCGACGCCGCCAACATGCAGTTGCGCGCCGAGCGCGACGGCGAGGGCTGGCGCTTCAACGGCCAGAAGGTCTGGACCACCTCCGCGCACTTCGCCGACTGGTACTGGGTGGGCGCGCGCACGGACGCCACGGGGAAAAAGCACGACGGCATCACGGTGTTCCTGATCCCGATGCGCCACCCGGGGCTCACCATCCAGCCGATGCCGACGATCGGCGATGAGATCACCAACACCGTCTTCTTCGACAACGTCTGGGTGCACGACGACTACCGCGTCGGCCAGCTCGGCGCGGGCTTCGGCTACATCTCCGAGGCGCTCGATCTCGAGCGCTTCACGATGTTCACCTTCTCGCCGACCGAGCAGCGCTTCGAAGAGCTGGTGGAGTGGATCTGCGCGGCGACACGCGACGGCGAGCCGCTGCGGCGCGATCCGCACGTGCGCGAGCGCGTGGCGCAGCTCGCGACGCAACTCGAAGTGGCGCGCGTACTCGGCCTGCGCTTCGTCGCGGCGGCGCGCGAAGTCGGCGGCAAGCCGCCCACCGTCGAGGCGTCCGAGTACAAGTTGTTCACGACGCAGCTCTCGCAGCGCGTCGCCGACTCGATGATGGATCTCGCCGGTCCCGGCGCGCAGCTCCGCGTACACACCAAGGAGGCGCCGATGCGCGGCCGCTCCGAGATGTCGTACCGCTAGAGATCCAGAAGAACATCATCGCGCGCCGCAAACTCGGCCTGCCCAAGAACTTCTAGGAACGCGAGCGAGCATGGCGTCCCCCTCCCCCGCGCTCGAAGGCATCACCGTGCTCGACCTCTCGACGGTCGGCCCCGGACCGCGCTGCACCCGCATCCTCGCGGACTACGGCGCGAAGGTCGTGAAGATCGGCGCACCGCGTGCGGGTCTGCAGATCGAGCCCGCGAAGTGGGCCTATGGTGGCGGTCGTGGCTGGACGCACACGCGCATCGATCTGAAATCGACCGATGGCAAGGCCGAGTTCCTGGCGCTCGCGCGCGGCGCCGACGTCGTGCTCGAGAGCTACCGGCCCGGCGTCGTGGATCGGCTCGGCATCGGCTACGACGCGGTGCGAGCGGTGAACCCGCGCATCGTCTACTGCTCGACGTCGGGCTACGGCCAGAACGGCCCCGCTTCGAAGTGGGCCGGCCACGACGTGAACTACCTCGCGATGGGCGGCTACCTCGCGATGAGCAGCCGCCGCGCCGACGGCGCACCCGCGCTGCCCGGCGCGACGATCGCCGACGCGGCGGCAGGCGGCATGCACGCCGCGCTCGCGATCCTGGCCGCGCTGTTGCGGCGCGCGAAGACAGGAGCCGGCGCGTTCCTCGACGTCGCCGTCGCCGACGGCGTGCTCTCGCTGATGTCGCTCGCGATCGAGCAGCACCTCGCAACCGGCGCGGAGATGGTGCCGGGCGGCGATCTGCTGACCGGACGCTACGCCTGCTACGACGTCTATCGCGCCCGCGACGGTAAATGGATCGCCGTCGGCGCGATCGAGCCCGCCTTCTGGGCGAACCTCTGCAACTTGCTCGGCTGCGAAGCCTGGATCGCGCACCAGACCGACGACGCGGTGCAGGACGCCGTGCGCGCGGATCTGCGCGCCGCCTTTGCGACACGAGATCGCGACGAGTGGGTCGCGGCGCTCGCGGCCGCCGACACCTGCGTCGCGCCAGTCTACGAGGTGGCCGAGCTGCTGCGCGATCCGCATTTCGCTGCACGCGGCGCCTTCGCGGAGGGTCACGTCGCGCCGGTCCTGGCCGGCCAGCGATGAACGGGAGAGCACGATGAGCGAAGCAGACACGCTGACGGGCGAAGTACCGCAGGAAGTGCGCGGCTGGATCGGGCAGAAGCGCTACGAGCAGGAAGGCGAGTTCGACGTCGAGCGCGGCTACATCTACACGAGCTGCGCGTCGGTCGAGAACGGCAGCCCGCTGTTCTGGGACGAGAAGGCGGCGAACGAGATCACCAGCGGCTGGATCGCGCCCCCGTCGATGATCTCGGTGTGGTTCCGACCGCACGCGTTCGCCCCGAACCGCACCGGCACCGCCCAGCCGCTGCAAGTCCACTTCGACCTCAAAGAGAAGCTGGACCTGCCGGAAGCGATCATGACCGACAACACCATCGTCTTTCGCGACCCCGTGCGGCCCGGCGATCGGCTGCGCACCTGGCAGGTGCTGCGTTCGGTTTCCGAGCCGAAGACCACCAAGCTCGGCACCGGCCGCTTCTGGGTGATCGACGTCGAGTACGTCAACCAGAAGGGCGAGTCGGTCGGCACCGAGTCGTACACAGGCTTCGGCTACAAGAGGCAGACGTGATGGAACGCGTACTCACGATCGACCAGGTGAAGCCCGGCGCCGAGTTGCCCGAACTCGGTTACGACGTGACGGCCACCACCGTCGTGCTCGGCGCGCTCGCGAGTCGCGACTGGCGCCCGATGCACCACGACCGGGACTTCGCGCAGATCCGCAATGGCACGCGCGACATCTTCCTCAACACGCCCAACCAGGCCGCCTGGTTCGAGCGCTACCTCACCGACTGGACGGGTCCCTACGGCCGCCTCGGCCGCATGAAGTTCCGGATGCGCGATTCGGTGTTCCCAGGCGATCGCATGGTCTTCCGCGGCCGCGTGGACGCCGTCCACACCGACGACGCCGGCTGCGGCTGGGCGGACGTCACCGTGAAACTCAGCGTCGGCGACAAACTGTGCACCGAATGCACCGCGCGCATCGCGCTGCCCACCGCCGCGGGCGACAACCCCTGGACGCGCCGCGGCGAGCGCTGGAAGCCGGACGCAGAAGTGGGAACCGCTTCCGCGAGGAGATAGACCGATGGATCTCGATTTCAGTGACGAACAGCAACAGCTGCGCGAAACCGTCCGACGGCTGTGCGCCGAGTTCGCGCCGATCTCCGCGGTGCGCGCGATGGAAGACGACGCCACCGGCTATCCCGCGGAGTTGTGGAAGCAACTCGGCGAAGTCGGCGT
>JAGSPS010000181.1 GCA_018262315.1 Deltaproteobacteria bacterium
GACCCGGGAGTCCTCCCGGAGATCTCCCAGTGGGACGCCCATTCCCTTGTGTTCGATCTTCGTGGCGTCGTTCATGGTGAACTGGAACTGCCTCCCGTCATCCGTCTCGATCGTGATCGCGCTGGTGAGTGCGTCCGTGACCACGACCTTGCCGCTCGTCGTGGCGGCGTTTGCGGACATTCCAACCAGCAGCGCGATGGCACATCCCATCATCAGCAAGGCTCGCCTCATGATCGTCTCCTTGGAATGCGGGTCCGGGTAGAAACCCGGCGCTTCGGCCGCTCGACGAACGGCGGAATAGCTCTGAATCTCCAAAGGGAGTGCACCGAACGTGCCAACGAGTCGGGCTTGGACTCAGCCGATCGCCAGGCGCTGCGCGCTGATTCTCTCGCCGCTTTGAAGAATCTACCCGCATCCGCCGGCTGCTCGTACAACGAAAGGATCGCAGGCGACCCTCCTTCGCTTGCGCCGGCGGCACGCTACTTGCTCCATTTGCGAACCTGGGGCCGTCCGGCGGTCCTACCGCGATCGACCTCAGCTTGGAGGATCCCATGAAGGCAGCGACTCTCATCGGCGTGTTGCTGATCGTTCTCGGCATCGGTGCTCTCGCCTACCAGGGCTTCACGTACACGACCGAAGAGAAGATCCTCGACATCGGGCCCATCGAGGCGACGCAGGAAACCACGAAGACGATTCCGCTGCCGCCGATCGTCGGCGCGCTCTCGCTTCTCGGCGGGATCGTGTTGGTGGTGACCGGCGCTCGCGGAGGGCGTCTCGCGACATGATCCGCACGGCCGCTTCGGTGATTTGCTGCGCTCTCTTGTCGACCGTCGCATCCCTCGCGATCCCTGCGAGCGCCGAGGTGGAAGCGGACGATCCGGAGGCAGCCCAGCCCGCCGAGCCAGAGCCCGCGCCGCGCAAGGGCGAGTTCGCGTTCGGCGGACCGATCGAGTTGCAGGACGTCTTCCTGCCCGCGCAGATGCGCCCGCAGTCGTACCCGGAGAGCGCGGAGGTGCTGCCACCGGGAGCCTTCTCGGTGCGCACAGTCGTGGATTGGACCAACCACCTCGCACAGACCGACCGCTACCTGTTCGACGGCGAGTCGGTGAGCACGGTCCTGAAGCTTCGCTACGCGCCGTGGCAGCGCGTCGAAGTCGGGATCGACGTGCCGTACACGAACCGCTTCGACGGCACGCTCGACCCATTCATCGAGGACGTCGAGAGCGCGCTCGGCCAGGAAGTGCAGGCGCGTTTCGAATTGCCGGAATCGAACTGGGCGGCGATTGCGGTGCGTGACGACGGCAGCCGCACGCTGCGCATGCGCGACAACGACGGCTTCGGAGACATCTCGCTGCGCGGCAAGTTTGCGCTCGCGCGCAAAGCCGAACTCGGCTTCGACGCCGCGCTGGTCGCGAGCCTCGGTCTGCCGAGCGGCGGGGACACGATGGGCGGAGAAGGCGTCTCGCCGGGCCTGGCGCTCCACGCACAGCTTCCGTTCGAGACCGTGAACCTCTTCGGCGGCGGCGGCCTGCAGTACTACAGCGATGCGACGGAGCAGGAGTTCCGGCTCGCACCGTGGCGTTGGATGTCGTACGTAGGCGCGGAATGGCGACCCGGACACAGCTGGTTCGGTCTGCTCGCGGAGTACCAGGTCTACGGTCCGCTCGCCCGCGTCGATGCTCCGCTCACGCATCTCTCGCACTACTACGCCGGCGGCTTCCGTTTCTACCTGCCCTGGCGCACGACACTCGAAACGACCGTGGTCGAGAACTTCGGCGCGATCGAGAACCGCAACTCCAGCGACGTCTCGTTCCATTTCGCGCTCGGCTGGCGCTTCGGGAACTAGCCGCGCTCGCGCGGTCTTCCGGCGGCGAACGCGCGCCTCTCAGCGACGCTTGCGACTCCCGTAGTCGCCGAACGGATCGTCGCGCTCGCGGACCGCCTGCCGGAAGCCCGTCTGCTGCGAGCGCCGCACGAAGTCGAGACCCTCTTGTGTGTGGCGCGCGACGCCGTCGAAGAGCGTCCCCAGTAGCCGACTCGACGCGAATCCCATGTTCTCGACGGTCTGGTTGCAGAGCAGCTTCATCATCACGAGCTGGTTCACCGGCAGCCGCGCCATGCGTTCGGCGAGCGCCGTCGCGTGCGCGCGCAGGAGGCCCATCCGGTAGACCCACATCGCAGTCGTCGGTGTGCCCCAGACGCGCGCGGGCGGATAGCCGAAGCGGGCGTCGTCGCCCGCGATGATCACGTCGGCACACAGCACCATGTCGGTGCCGCCGCCGATACACCAGCCCTGCACCGCCGCGATCGTCGGCTTGCTCGCGTACCACAGCTTCATGTACGTATCGACGAAGCGGCTCATCATCCCGTAGTCCGCCACCGAATCCCAGACTCGTGTCGACTTGGTGCCGGGCGTCGACGTCGACATTTCCTCGTCGTAGACGACCTGCTGCGCTTCGGCGGCGGTGGACCAGTCGAGGCCGTAGCCCGCGCAGAACGCCGGGCCTTCGGCGCGCAGCAGGATCACGTGGACGTCGCGGTCGTCGTCGGCCGCGTCGATCGCGGCGGCGAGTTCATCGCGCAGCTCGGGCGTAATGGTGTTGTACTCGGCGGCGCGACACAGCACGAGGTGGCGGACGCCGTTCACGGTTTCGGCTCGAAGCGTCTTCAAGGGGACTCCTTGGTTCGGGGCGGCTGCGCGACATCGAGCTTGTCCGCGACCACGCGCGAGAGATGCGCGATCAGCTCCCCGCGCCAGGCGCCCGCATCGGCGTCGCCCGCGCGGATGCGGCGCACGAGTTCCTGATTGCGCGCGACGATCGCCTCGCGCAGCGACGCGCGTTCGTCCGGCTTCGGCTCACCCTGGGAATCGAGCAGCGCGGCGAGGCCGTCCCACTCGCGCGCGAGGTGTTCGTCCTCGGTCGCGAGTTCGCGTGCGACGATGCGAACCACGTTCGCGGCGACGCGCGCGTGGTACTTGGCGGGCCCTTCGAGGCCGGGCACGGCGGTCTCTTCGAGGAAGCGCTCGACGGCGGCGAGCAGTTCGGTCGCGCTGGGCCGGTCGTTCACGCCTCGCCTCGCAGGAAGCGCAGCAGCTCGTCCTCCGCTTCGACCGTACGGCGTCCGAGCGACGCAAGTTCGACCGAGCGCACGCGACCGTCGAGGAACACGCGCGACTGCATGATGAAGACGAGCGCCAGCTTGAAGGAACCGAACGCCTCCCAGAAGCGCAGCGCCTCGCGATCCACCTTCGTGCCGCTCGCCGCCTCGTACGCTTCGACGAGTTGCTCGCGCGTACCGACGCCGCCCGCCGGCAACGGCGAACCGAAACGCCAGGCGCGTGTGCACAGCCAGCCGAGGTCTTCGATCGGATCACCCAGATGGACGAGTTCCCAGTCGAGGATCGCGCGCACGCCGCTCGCGTCGAAGATCACGTTGCCGATGCGGTAGTCGCCGTGCACCAGCGCGAGGCGCGGCGGCTCCGGCGCGCGCTCGAGCAGCCAGCGCTCGCCGAGGTCTAGGACAGGATGTGGTTCGACGGCGAGTTGGCGGATTGCCGCCGCGACGCGCTCGACCTCCGTGCGGGCGATCGAGCGATCCGCCGGTGGACGCGGCAGTGCAGCGAGATCGGGCTGCGAGAGGTCGAGCGCGTGGATGCGCGCCGCGATCGCGCCGAGCGCCGGCGCCATGCCGGCGCGCGCTGCGGCGTAGGCGTCGTCGCGCAGCAGCCGCCGCGGCAGCGCCTCGCCTTCGATGCGGTCCATCAAGAAGAACGGCGAGCCGAGAATGGTGACGTCGCTGGTGCCCCAGCGCGGCCGCGGAACCGGCACGCCACCCGCGTACGCCGCGCGCAGCACCGAGAGTTCCACGCTGCGGTCGCCGCCGTCGCCGACGCGGCCGGCGGGATCCTTGCGCACCACCAGCGGCAGCGACTCGACGCCATCGTCGCGCTCGATCGCGAGATCCACCGACCAGATCTCGCGCGACGCGCCGCCCGCGAGGCGGCGCAAGTTCGCGGCCCGCACACGGCCAGCGGGGAGCCGCTCCTCGCGCGCGACGAAGGCGGCGAGCTGTTCGGCGAGGGAATCGACGGGATGCGCTTCACGACCTCCGGCCTGGCTCATCGTCGCCTCGCCGTTCTCCTCTGCGCTTCACGACGCCTCCGCCGTTGGCCACGCTAGCGGAGATCGCTGCGCGCCGGCTTGCCACCAATCCGGGTTCTTGGTATGAATCCGGTCATACCCAGGTAGGAATGGGGTCCGGATGCCGAAAGCAAAGGCAACGACGGCAACGACCGCAACAACCGCAAAGATGGCAGTGAGTCTTCCCGACGAGCTCTATCGCGCCCTCGAGAGCGCCCGGCGCCGAGCTCGGAAGACGCGCAGTGCGGTGGTGCAGGAGGCGCTGCGCGATTGGCTGCGACGGCAGGCCCGAGCAGAGCTGGTGCGCGACTATGAGGAGGGCTACCGCCGAAGTCCCGAGAGCGCCCGGGAGGTCGAGTCCGCGCTCGCGACCGCAGTCGGCCTGCTCGCCGACGACGACGAGTGGTGATGCGCCGCGGCGAGGTGTGGTGGGCTCAGCTGCCCGCACCAGCCGGACGGCGCCCCGTCGTCCTGCTGTCACGCGACGAAGCCTACGCCGTCCGAGAGCTGGTGACGGTCGCCCCACTGACCACCCGTATTCGTGCCATCCCGACCGAAGTCGTCCTCGATCACACGGACGGCCTGCCACGGCGTTGTGTCGCCAACCTCGACACCATCACCACGATTCCCAAGCGGCTCCTCGCCGAGCGCCTGGCGGTGCTGGCACCCGCACGGGTGGCGGCCGTGGATCGAGCGCTCCGGTTCGCGCTGGGCCTCGTGTGAGCTCCGCTCTGGACCGGAGAGCATCACCCCGGCGGCTCCGCGAGGCGTGCTCCGCCTCGGCCATGCGCTGCTCGAGCGCCGCCAGCTCGCCGAGCGCACACGGCCGTCGAGGAACGCGCGCAACTGCATGATGAAGACGAGCGCGAACTCGAATGAGCCGAACGTCTCCCAGAAGCGCAGCGCCCCGCGATTCACCTTCCTGCCCGAGGCAGCTTCGTGTCCTTCGACGAGCCGCGCGCAACACCGAAAGCTCGACGCTGCGGTCGCCGCCGTCTCCGACGCGGCTGGCGGGATCCTTGCGCACGACCAGCGGCAGCGATTCGACGCCATCGCATCGCTCGCGGACTGACTGCGTTTGCGAGCGCCCATTGCGCAGACTCGAGGAAGAGCGAAGGCGTAGTACAGCTTGCCGCTGGCCGATCCACCGCCGAGAATCGGCGCCACCACGGAGGACGGCATGGCATTCCACGGCAAGGTGGCTCTGGTGACGGGTGCTGCGAGCGGAATGGGTCGACTCGCGGCGCGACGGCTCGCGAGCGGCGGTGCGTCGGTCGCGGCGCTCGACTTGAACGAGGCGGGACTGCGCGAAACGCGCGGCGACGACGAGCGCATCCGGACCTACGCCATCGACGTGACCGATGCGAGGGCGGTCGCCGAGACGGTGCGGCGCATCGAGTCCGAACTCGGAGCGATCGACCGCGTGATGAACGCCGCCGCGATCATGCCGACCGACCGCCTGATGAACCAGGCTCCGGAACTCGTCAACCGGATCATGGCGATCAACTACGGCGGCACCGTGAACGTCACGTACGCCGCGCTGCCGCACATGCTCGAGCGTGGCCGCGGCGACCTCGTCAACTTCGCGTCGGTCGCCGGCTGGATGCCTTCGCTCCACTTCGGCGCCTACAACGCCTCGAAGTTCGCGGTGGTCGCCTTCACCGAGGTGCTCCAGCATGAGAACCGCGCGAGCGGCGTGCGCTTCGCCTGCGTCTGCCCGCCGCCGGTCGCGACGCCGCTCCTCGACCAGGCGAAGTCGCAGCCGAAGATCCTGACGCAAATGCCGCCGATCTCGCCCGAGACCGTGCTCGATGCCATCGAGCGCGACCTCGAGCGCGGCAAGCTGATGGTGTTCCCGGATCGCAACGCGGCAGTGGCGGTCTGGATGCGCCGCCACCTGCCGCGGCTGCTCTGGCGAAACCTTCACCGCGTGGAAGGCTTCTAGTCGCGCAACACGCTGGGGTTGCGCGCCAGCTCGCGGCTCAGGTTCTTGTGATGCGCCTCGAGCGTACCGCCACCGATCTCCAGGAGCTTCGCGTCGCGCCACAGGCGCTCGACCACGTACTCGCCCATGTAGCCGTAGCCGCCGAGCACCTGGATCGCGGCGTCGGCCGCGCGCTTGGCCATCTGCGAGGCGACCAGCTTGGTGGCGTCGGCGTCGAGGCGCTGGCCGACGCTGTGCAGATCGAGGCGCCGCGCGACGTCGTAGACGAAGCTCCGCGCCGAGCGCCATTCCGCGAAGCTCTCGGCGACGTAGCGCTGGATCTGCCCGAACTCGCGGATCGCCTTGCCGAAGGCCTTGCGCTCGTTCGCGTAGTCGACCATCACCTGCAGCGAGCGCTGCGCGATGCCGAGCGACATCGCGGCCAGCGTCACCCGCTCGATCTCCAGGTTGCGCATCATGTGGATCGTGCCCTCGCCGTCCGCGCCGATCTGGTTCGCGAGCGGCACCAGCACCTCGTCGAAGACCAGCTCGGCGGTGAACGACGCGCGCATGCCGAGCTTGTCCTTCCACTGTTGGCCGAGCGCAAAGCCGGGCATGCCCTTCTCGACCAGGAACGACGAGATCGTCTTCGGCGCGGTGGCGGCATACACGATGAAGCAGTCTCCGAGTTCGGTGTCGGAGACGCCGCCGTTGGTGATGAAGGTCTTGGTTCCGGTCAGGCGGAAGACGTCGCCGTCGCGGCGCGCGCACCTGCACGGCCGCCACCGCGTCGAGCCCGGCGCCGCCGTACTCCTCGGGAATCGTGACGCCCAGGAAGCCCATTTCGCCCGCGCGGCGGAACAGCGCGTGGTTGAAGCGCTCGGCGCGATCGTGCGCGGCGGCTTGCGGCTCGACCTCGCGCGCGACGAACTCGCGCAGCGAGTCGCGCAACAGCGCGTGCTCGGGCGTCGGCGCAAACAGGTCGAAGGGGCGCTCGTCGCGGGGTTGATGCAAGGGAAACAGTCCTCCCGCGCCTAGGCTACCCGCTGCCCCGCGCGTATGCTCCCGCCAGGCAGCGAGGCGGACGCGTGAATCCCGGCATCGAGTGGGCGACCTGGATCGTGGTACGGCGCAGCGCGATCGACTGCGCGCTCGCCGCGCGGCGCGGCGGCGAAGCGCCGCACGCGGCAGCGCCGGAGACCGAGGCGCTGCGCCGTTTCCGCTCGTTCGCCGCGTCGAGCCTGCGCCGCGGCGACGCGGGCGCGCCCGCGCTCGACGGCTTGCGGATCGACGCGGTCGCCGCCGCGCGGCTCGTCGAGGATTGGTGTCGCGCGGCCGGCGAGATCGCGGGCGAGCAGCGGGACGAGTTGCGCCGGCGCCTCGACCCGCTCGTCGCGCGCTTCCGCAGCGCGCTCCTCGGCACCGAGCTGGCGCACGCAGCGCGGGGCGCGCCGCACGTCTCACGACGCGCGGTGGGCGGCGCGATCGACCGCATCGCCGACGCGTTCCTCGCCGTAGACCTCGAGAGCCTGGCGATCGCCGACGCCAATCCCGCCGCGGCGGCGCTGCTGCGCGTGGAGCGCGCGGCGCTGGTGGGCGGCGAGATGGCGAAGTTCCTGGCATCCGATGCGCGCGAAGCGTGGATCGCGGCGCTCGAGCCGCTGCTCGAGAGCGCGGCGCCGCGGCGCTTCCGCGCAACGCTGCTCGACGCGCGCGGCGACGCGGTCAGCGTCGACGTACACGCCACCCGGCTCGCGACCCGCGAGCGCGTGCTGGCGCTGGTGGTCGCGCGGCCGCTCTAGGTTTCAGCTCGTGAGATGCCGCTGGAACCACGCCAGCATGCGCGACCACGCGTCGCGCGCGGCTTCGGGCCGGAACATCTCGGGGCGCGTGTCGTTCACGAAGGCGTGACCGGCGCTGGGGTAGACGATCACTTCGTGGGGTTGGCCCGAGGCGTCGAGCTGCTGGTCGAGACGCGCGACGTCGTCGGTGGGGACGTACGGGTCGTCCGCGCCGAAGCAACCGAGGAGCGGGCAGCGCACGTCGCGCGCGGCCTCGAGCGGCGAGCGCGGCTTGCGCAGCGGGTCGAGAGTTTCGCCGGGCAGCGGTGCGAGCAGCCCGTGCTCGTGCGAGAGGATCCCGTAGAACGACACGGCGGCGGAGAGGCCGCGGCAACCAGCCGCGGCGTGGATCGCGTAGCTGCCGCCCATACAGAAGCCGACGACACCGACACGACGGCGGCCCACCGACGCGTACTTCGCGAGGAAATCGACGGCGGTCTGCATCTCGCCGATCATCTGCGGATCCGACAAGCCGCGCATCCAGCGACCCGGATCGGGGATCTTCGCATCCGGATGGCGCCGATAGAGATCCACCGCCAACACCGAGAAGCCATCCGCGGCGAGGCGGCGCGCGAGATCGCGGTAGTGGTCGGAGAGACCCCAGACGTCGTGGATCACGACGACACCGGGTTGCACGGCGTCTGCGCGATGCGCGAGGTAGCCGAGTTCGAGTTCACTCGTGATCACGGATTCCATCGTGCGCGGCAGCATAGCCACACCGGCGCGCCTCCCTATACTGCCGCGCGATGTCGTACCAACGAGAGCTGGATGTCGCGCTCTCGGCGGCGCGCGCGGCGGGCGAAGTCGTGCTCCGCTACTACGAGAGCGATACGGGATTCTGGGAGAAGTCGAAGGACAACCCGCTGACGCTCGCCGACCTCGAGTCGGACCGCGTGATCGGCGAGCGGCTGCGCGCGGCGTTTCCCGGCGACGCGATCCTCTCCGAGGAGACGGTGGACGCCCCGTCGCGGCTCGCGAACCCGCGGGTGTGGATCGTCGATCCGGTGGACGGCACCAAGGAGTTCACCAAGCGCATCCCCGAGTTCGGCGTGTCGATCGCGCTCACCGTGATGGGCGAGCCGGTGGTGGGGGTGATCCTGAACCCGGCCGCCGGCACGGCGGTGTGGGCGAGCGAAGGCGACGGGACGTTCCGCGACGGGACGCGCGTGCGGGTGTCGAGCAAGACGCAGCTCGCCGACGCGCTGGTGATCGCGAGTCGCACGGAGATTTCGCGGAATCAGTTCGAGCCGTACGCGGGTTGGTTCGCGGAGCTGCGGCCGATCGGGTCGATCGCCTGGAAGCTGGCTTGCATCGCCTCGGGCGAAGGCGATCTCAACATCTCGGTCGCGCCGAAGAACGAGTGGGACGTGTGCGCGGGGGACTTGCTGGTGCGAGAGGCGGGCGGCGTGTACGTCGCGTTCGACCGCACGACGCGGCGCTACAACCAGGCGAAGACTTTGATCGATGCGGGGATGGCGGCGGGGCCTGCGGTACTGGTCGATGCGTTCCTGGCGCGGGAGCGGGCGCGAGCCGTGTAGCCAGGCGAGGGGCCGGAGAGGGTCCCGTGCTCGGACATCCTCGGCACGCTCGCGATCGCGGTGCGCGAACGAGAGTCGGAGATTTCCAGTTCGCTGCAGCTTCGTTCGTGGATCGGGTGGCGGCCTGCGGAACTGCGCGCGGGACCCTCTCCGACCCCTCGCCCAGTGGCTTCGTCAATGCAAGATCGGACTAGAGGCCGAGCTTGGCGCGGACGGCGGCGTTTACGACCTTGCCTTCGTGCGTGAGCAGGGCGCTCTTCGTGATCTCGTCTTCGAGATCGAGTTGCAGCTTGCCGTCCTTCACGAGATGGAGGAGCAGCGTGGCGAGGTTGCGGGAGTAGACGCGGCTGGCGTCGTGCGCGACTGCGGAGGGCAGGTTGGTGGGACCCAGGATGGTGACGCCGTGGGCCACGACGGTTTCGTCGGCCTTGGTCAGCGCGCAGTTGCCGCCGGTGGCGGCGGCGAGGTCGATGATCACCGAGCCGGGCTTCATGCCGGCGACGACTTCGGCGTCGATCAGGACCGGCGCGCGCGCACCCGGAACGGCGGCGGTCGAGATCACGGCGTCGGCTGCGCGCACGCGCTCACCCAGCAAGGCGCGCTGTTTGGCGAGGAACTCCTCGCTCTGGGCCTTGGCGTAGCCACCGGCGCCTTCGGCGTCGCTGGTATCGAGCGGCAGCTCGACGAAGCGGGCGCCGAGACTCGTGATCTGTTCCTTCACGGCGGGGCGCGTGTCGTAGGCCTCGACGACGGCGCCCAGGCGGCGCGCGGTAGCGATCGCCTGCAGGCCGGCGACGCCGGCGCCGATCACGAGCACGCGTGCGGCGGGAATCGTGCCCGCGGCGGTGGTCATCATCGGGAGGATCTTCGGCATCGAGGCGCCGGCGAGCAGCACGGCGTGATAGCCAGCGAGCGACGCCTGCGACGAGAGCGCGTCCATCGCCTGCGCGCGCGAGATGCGCGGCACCAACTCCATCGCGAAGCTGGTGACACCGGCGCGCGCCAGTTGCGCGGCGATCTCGGGGCGATCGAGCGGTCGCAGGAACGAGATCAGCACGCAACCGCGACGCAGTGCGGCGATTTCCGCTTCGCTCGGCGCCTGCACCTTGAGCACGACGTCGGCTTTCGCGAGCAACGCGGCGAGATCGGAGTGCAACGCGATCGACTCGCGCTCGTACGCGGCGTCGTCGAAGCCGGCGCGCAGCCCCGCGCTCGCCTGGATGGCGAGTTCGACCGCGGCCTTCTTCAGCAGACGGGCCGCCTCGGGAACGAGAGCGACGCGACGTTCACCAGGGATCGTTTCAGTGGGAGCGGCGATCAACATGGGGGAGCACTATAGCGGCTGTGCAGCGGAGGTGAACCATGTCACCCACCCTTTGGTGGACCTGCTTGACGGTGCCCGCCGGTCTGGTTTCCGTCTGGCTGGGGATCCGGACCGTGCGCAGCCTGATCCGCACGACGCGCGCTTCGGTGGTGGCGTCGGCGCCCCTGCGCGAGCGACAAATCCTGCCGCTCCCGGGTGCGGGGAGCTACGACCTCTACGTGGAGGGCAAGCGCCTCAGCCGCGATTTCGGCGGCCTCGACTTCGCGCTGTCGGATCGCAGCGGCGCGACGATCCCGGTGCGTCGGTTGCTGCTGCGAACCCGGGTGTCGTCGCTCTCGCGGGTGCGGATCGCGCTGCGCAGCTTCGACGTGGACACGGCGGGCGACGTCGCGCTGACGACATCCGGGATCAGGCCGGCGCAGGATCCGGAGAATCGGATCGTAGTCGCACGCCCGTTCCGCGCCGCCCTGGTCGCGCACGTGCTGGCGTTGGTTGGCCTGTCGATTGCTGCGATCGGGTCGCTGGTGGGGACGATTTTGTTGGGGGTGTTCGCCGGTGGCTCGGCGCCCGCTCCGTAACTACGAGCAGAGCGCGTCGGAACAGTCGCCGGCGTAGTGGTCGGGAACTTCCAGGGCGCCGCCTTCGCCGCGCACGAGGACGGCGACGCCCTTGCAACCTTCGCGAAACACCGTGACGCCCTTGAGCCCGCGACGCCAGGCGGAGAGGTAGATCGCGCGGATCTCGGCGGGCGTCGCCTCGGCGGGCAGGTTGATCGTCTTGGAGACGGCGTTGTCGACGTGGCGCTGGAAGGCCTGCTGCACGTCGAGGTGGCGCTCGGGCGCGATGTCGAACGCGGTCGGGAACAGGCGCCGCACCGGCTCGGGAACTTCCGCGATACAGCGCGCCGAACCCGCCGCCATCACGCGCGCCAGCACTTCGGGCACAAGTGCGCCGCTCTTGCGCAGCGCGGCTTCGAAGCGCGGATTGGTCTCGGGCAGGCGCTGGCCATCGAGCACGTGGCGCACGAAGGCGAGTGCGAAGAACGGCTCGATGCCGCCCGCGCAGCCGGCGAGGATCGAAATCGTGCCGGTCGGCGCAATCGACGTGAGCGTCGCGTTGCGCAGCCGCTTGCCGCGGGCGTGCGCGCGGGAGCCGTGCCAGTTCGGGAAGACACCGCGCTTTTCGGCGAGCTGCGCCGACGCCTGCTCGGCGCGCGCGTGGATGCGACCCATCAGCTGCTCGCCGAGCGCGACGGCGGCGGCATCGTCGTAGGGGATGCCGAGGTCGACGAGCAGATCGGCGAATCCCATCACGCCGAGGCCGATCTTGCGATTGCCGTGCACCATCGCCGTGATCGCGGGCATCGGGTAGTGGCTGGCCTCGATCACGTCGTCGAGGAAGCGCACGCCCAGCTCGACCGCGCCGTCGAGCGCGTCCCAGTCGAGCGCGCCGTCACGGACGAAGGCGTCGAGGCGCAGCGAGCCGAGGTTGCAGGCTTCGTTCGGCAGCAACGGCAGTTCGCCGCACGGGTTGGTGGCGGCGAGCGGACCAAGATGGGGCGTCGGGTTCGCGCGGTTCACAGCGTCGATGAAGAGTACGCCGGGGTCGCCGCTGGCCCACGCGACGTTCGCGATCTCGTCGAGCAGTGCGCGTGCGTCGATGCTGCGCACCACGCAGCCGTTGCGCGGGTTCACCAGCTCGAAGCGCGCGCCCGCCTCGACGGCCTGCCAGAAACGGTCGGGCGTCGCGAGCGAGATGTTGAAGTTGGTGAGTTGCGTGCGGTCGGACTTGACGCGGATGAACTCCAGCACGTCGGGATGGTCGACGCGCAATACGCCCATGTTGGCGCCGCGGCGGCGGCCGCCCTGCTTCACCACCGCGGTGGCGGCGTCGAAGACGCCCATGAACGCGACGGGACCCGACGCGACGCCGGGCGTGCCCTGCACGACGTCGCCCGCCGGACGCAGCGCCGAGAAGTCGAAGCCGGTGCCGCCACCCGACTGGTGGATCACCGCCATTTGCTTCACGGCCTCGAAGACACTCGCGAGCGAGTCTTCGACCGGCAGCACGAAGCACGCCGCGAGCTGACCGATCGTGTGATCCAGCGGGCCAGGCGCTTCGCGCCCTGCGTCCGTTCCGGCGTTCATCAGCGTCGGCGAATTGGGCAGGAATTCGCGGCATTGGATTGCGCCGAAGAACGCCTCTTCCCAGCGCTCTCCGTCGCCTCCCCATTCCTTCTCGACCGCTGCGACGCCGCGTGCGACGCGACGGCACAGCCCCTCCCAGTTCTCGACGACGCGCCCCGCGTCGTCGCGCGCGAGGTAACGCGCCTCGAGCACGCGCTCGGCGTTGGGCGTGAGGGGCTGCATCGCCACAACCTAATCTGCTGGTCCGCCCCCAGCTAGCGGATTGTCCCAAGATGGCCTCCGTCTCCCG